>CAJXEU010000087.1 GCA_913052525.1 uncultured Actinomycetes bacterium | reverse complement strand
TAAGCACGGCAACGTGTTCAGCCGACCGGTACTAATCGGCCGAGGGCTTGGTTATTATCATCAATATTTGATTCTGATGTTCGTGTTTGCTGTGGAGGACTCATAGAGGACTTTATTTTTTGACAATTGATCGTAAACTCACTCCAAGGAGTGAGATTGCAAATTTTTTCGGTGGCGATAGCGACGGGGACACACCCGTTCCCATTCCGAACACGGAAGTTAAGCCCGCCAGCGCCGATGGTACTTGGGCAGAGATGCCCTGGGAGAGTAGGACGTCGCCGGATTTCTTAAGTAATGAGCGGGACCAATGGTCCCGCTCATTCATTTTTTCAGCCAACTAAGCATCTAGTCAACCAACTGTGTATCTAGACAGTAGATTTGAGCCATGTCTTCTTCAGGTAACTCTCGTGAACGGCGCCCACAGAAGAGGAATAACTCTCCGACAAATAAGAAGAATAACAATAATCGATCATCTAAGAATCAGAATTCCAAAGGTTCAAGTTCTGTTGATCGTCGTCGACGTGAAAGAGAAAGTGAACCAAAAATTGATCGCCGTCGCCGCGAGCCTTATGACGCTGGGCCGAGCTCATGGGGAGGGGTTGCTCGTCGTGGTGCTGGATGGTTAGAGGTAACAGAGAGAATTGAGAGTCCAGAAAGAAATAGGAACACCTCCTACGCGAGACCTGAACCCACTTATGAAGAGAAGAAGAAAACTCAAGAGAAAGTACGATACGAGGCTGGCGCAGCCATTGATCGGGCCAAGAAACGAACCCATAGAAGTGCTGTTGTAAAACGTTCGCTTCTACCGGAAGGCCCCAGAAGGCTTCCAGATGCAGAAACATCGTTATTGCGGCTTCTTGGAAATAAAGATGGACGTCGCGCATTTAAGCGTTTACTTGACGCGAGTCAGGCTTTTGAACAAGAACGCTTTCTTGAAGCCCGAAAAATTCTTATCCCTTTAGAAAGGCAAGCTCCAGGTGTGGCCGAAATTCTCGAGATGTCTGGCCTCACTCTTTATCGCTTAGGGCGTTGGCGCGAGGCAGCGAAAAAACTTGAAAAATTTAGAGAGGTTTCTGGTGGAACTGATCAGAATCCCGTTCTTGCTGATTGTTATCGTGCCTTAGAGTGGTGGGTTGATGTTGAAGAACTTTGGGAAGAGTTACGTGAAGCTTCACCTTCCGGAGCTTTAGTAACCGAAGGAAGAATAGTAACAGCAGGGGCCTTAGCTGATCAGGGCAGAATCCCTGCCGCCATCAATCTCTTAGAACGCGGATGGAGATTTCCAAAACGAGCTAAGGAGTATCACTTGCGGCGGGCGTACACCCTTGCAGATTTGTATGAACGTTCTGGAACGATTCCTAAGGCTCGTGATTTATTTGTATGGATCCAACATCAAGATAAGAAATACGGAGATATAGCGTCTCGAGTTCAGGCTTTGCAATAACAATTTGAAAATGAATAATTTGAATACTAATCACGATCAAAGCAAAGACACGGCAGGTTTTCGCGCCTAATGTAGTACAGGCAATAAAGCACTTTAATAAATGCAGGTAGTTGAATGAATATTGAACAGATGGAAAAGATTCGAACTGATGAAGGCTTTATCGCAGCGTTAGATCAGAGTGGTGGAAGCACGCCTAAAGCGCTTCAGACATATGGAATAGATGCTGACGCTTATTCTGATGAAAATGGAATGTTTAATTTGATTCATGAAATGAGAACACGAATCATAATGAGTCCTAGTTTTGAGGGAAATCGCATACTTGGAGCAATTCTCTTTGAAAATACGATGGATAGGGAAATCTCAGGTCATAGCACCGCAGAGTATCTTTGGAACTCTAAACGAGTGGTTCCTTTTCTAAAAGTAGATAAAGGACTTTCTGATGAAGAAGACGGGGTACAGGTTATGAAACCAATGCCTGATCTTGATTCATTGTTGGAGAAAGCAAACAATGCTGAAATCTTTGGAACCAAGATGCGGTCAGTTATAAAGTTAGCTAGCCCCTCTGGGATTGACAGAGTTGTTGATCAACAATTCGCTGTAGGGAAACAAATACTTGCCGCTGGACTTGTGCCGATTATTGAACCAGAAGTAGACATAAGTAGTCCTGAAAAAAGAGAGTCAGAAGATTTACTTCGTGCAGCAATTGAAAGAAATCTTGAAGACATTAAAGACCCCCACACAGTGATGCTTAAACTTACACTTCCTGAAGAAGACAATTTTTACGAATGCTTTGTAAAAGATGATCGAGTTCTTCGAGTAGTGGCCTTGTCTGGTGGCTACAGCCGGGTAGAGGCCAATAGTCGCATGTTTCGAAATAATGGTTTAGTTGCAAGTTTTTCTCGCGCTCTAACAGAGGGTCTCTCTGCGAATCAATCTCAAGAAGAGTTTGATTCTCTTCTTAATGGTTCTATTCAGGAAATTTTTGAAGCTTCAAATACATGAGGAGTAAAGAATTCTAGTGACGGATTTAGTGGAAGATTCAAAGGCAGAAGTAGTTGATCGGGTAATAATTCGCTTTGCCGGAGATTCTGGCGATGGGATGCAACTCACAGGAGATCGCTTCACAACTGCTAGTGCAGTTAGCGGAAACGATTTGGCTACTTTTCCTGATTATCCTGCGGAGATCAGAGCCCCTGCCGGGTCTTTAGCTGGAGTTTCAGCATTTCAGGTTCAAATCTCAGATCATGACATTATGACCCCCGGTGATGCTCCTGAAGTTATGGTGGCGATGAATCCAGCGGCACTTAAATCAGATCTTCATTTACTGACACCCGGTGGAACCCTGATTGTCAACCAGGACACTTTTGAAGAACGTAATCTAGCGAAAGCAGGGTATGACTATAATCCGCTGGAAGAAGGAGAGGATCTCGCTGGATACAGAACCATAGCAGTCCCGATGACTTCGCTTACAAAAGAGGCGTGTAAAGATTTAGGGGTCAAACCTCGAGATGCAGAGCGTTCCAAAAACTTCTTTGCTCTTGGTCTTGTCTCATGGATGTATAGCCGACCTACCGAACCTACTTTTGAATGGATAGATGATCGTTTTGCCGGGAAAGAACAAATTATTGCTGCAAATAAAGCAGCCTTTTCAGCCGGTCATGTTTACGGAGAAAGCGCCGAGTTAGGAGACCAGCGCGTAATAGTTAAAGCTGCTCCGCTTGCGTCTGGGACCTATACGAACATTAATGGAAACACTGCTCTTTCTTGGGGTCTAGTAGCAGCAAGTCAGTTAGCTGATTTACCATTATTTCTTGGCTCCTATCCGATTACGCCCGCAACGGACATTCTTCATGAATTAGCAAAACATAAAGCATTTGGGGTAACAACTTTTCAAGCGGAAGATGAAATAGCTGCAGTCGGATCAGCTTTAGGGGCTTCTTATGGTGGCCATCTAGGTGTTACAACGACTAGCGGCCCTGGAGTTGCACTCAAATCAGAAACTATGGGTCTAGCTATTTCTCTTGAATTGCCTCTGGTGATTGTCAATATTCAACGAGGGGGCCCGTCTACGGGTTTGCCGACAAAGACAGAAGCTGCGGATTTACTCATGGCGATGTATGGACGGCATGGTGAATCTCCAATGCCGATAGTTGCAGCTCGAACTCCATCAGAATGTTTCTACGCCGCGATTGAAGCTTGTCGTATTGCGTTGACTCATCGAACTCCGGTGATGCTTCTTTCAGACGGTTATTTGGCAAATGGTTCTGAACCATGGTTGTTGCCGAACACTGAAGAGCTTGAATCAATAGATATTGAATACGCCACAGAGTTCAACCATGTAGGAGAGGATGGGGAGGCTGATTATTGGCCTTACCTGAGAGATGAGAAGTTGGTTCGTTCTATGGCAATACCTGGAACACCTGATTTGATGCACAGGATAGGCGGAATCGAAAAAGAAGATGGTTCAGGGAATATCAGTTATGACCCAGCAAATCATTCACGAATGATAGAGATACGGGCAGAGAGAATAAAGCGCATAGAAGTTCCTGATGTAGAAGTAGTTGGAGATCCTGATGCAGAAGTCTTGGTGGTTGGATGGGGATCAACATGGGGTTCAATAACTAGTGCTCTTGGAAGGTTACGTTCCAGCGGTCACAAAGTTGCTCATATTCATTTAACTCATCTTAACCCGTTTCCTAAAAACCTTGGAGAAGTTTTAGAGAACAGAAAGCATGTCCTTGTTCCTGAGATGAATTTAGGACAGTTGAGTCTGATGTTGCGTGCTGAGTATCTGGTAGATGCTAAACCAATTAGTAAAGTAGCCGGCCAGCCGTTTACTGCAGGAGAATTGGAACAAATTATTCTTGATTATGTTGATGAAAAGAGCACCTCATGACTGATGTAATAGATTCAGAAGCTGTTCCGGAAACTAGCAGGGCGGATTGGCAAAGCGATCAAGAAGTCCGTTGGTGCCCAGGATGTGGAGACTATTCAATCCTGACTGCTCTTCAACTGCTTTTACCTGAACTTGGAGTACGTAGAGAGAAGACGGTGTTCATTTCTGGAATCGGTTGCGCTGCTCGATTCCCTTACTACATGAATACATACGGGATGCATAGCATCCATGGCCGCGCTCCCGCTATTGCCACTGGGCTTGCTTTAGCAAGACCAGATCTTGATATTTGGGTAGTGGGTGGAGACGGAGACATGCTTTCAATAGGCGGAAATCATCTCATTCATGCTCTTCGGAGAAATACAAATATCAATATACTTTTGTTCAATAATCAAATTTATGGACTTACTAAAGGACAGTTTTCTCCAACGAGTGAATCTGGGAAAGTGACAAAATCATCTCCTGTGGGGTTAGTTTCTGAACCTTTCAATCCCATCAGTGTTGCTTTAGGAGCAGAGGCGAGTTTTGTCGCTAGGAGTCATGATATGGATCGCAAGCATCTGCAAGAGATGTTCACTCGAGCTCACCGTCATTCTGGTGCTTCTTTTATTGAGGTGTATCAGAATTGCAACGTCTTTAATGATGGCGCTTTTGCTGAAATAACGAAAAAAGATGCAAGAGATAACATGCTCATAAATTTGGTTCATGGTGAACCCATTCAATTTGGTAGTGAAGGCCAATTTGGTGTTGTTCAGACTCCAGGTGGTGTAGTGATAGTTGATGTGAGCGAAGTAGGAGTTGAATCTTTACTTGTTCATGACGAGACACGGCTTAATCCTTCAACTGCTTTTTCTCTTTCTCGATTAGCGACAGGGTCTAATATGCCCACACCGGTAGGTGTCTTTAGAGCGGCGGTTCGAGAGGAATATGCTTCAGCAATGAGTAACCAAGTCATGGGAGTTGCTGAAGAACGAGGCAAAGGTCAGTTAAAAGATTTGTTGCATTCACTTCCTACTTGGGAAGTTTAAGAACCTCTAGTAGGACTGAACTCATGGGATGGGCTCTAGACCTTGATGGGGTTGTTTGGTTAGGTACTGAATCTATACCGGGTGTTGCCGAAGCGGTGGCGGCTCTTCAAGGTGCTGGAGAGAAAGTTCTTTTTGTTACAAACAACTCTGGACGACGTGTATCAGACGTCGAGAAAAAGTTAGCTAGTCACGGGATTGATGCTCAAGGAGGGGTTATAACTTCGGCGATGGCTGCTTCTCAGCTAGTCAAACCTGGCGAAAGAGTGTTTGGAATGTGCGGTCCGGGATGTCGAGAAGAACTTGAGTCCCAAGGAGCTGTAATGGTTGACGAAGGACCAGTTGATACTGTGGTTGTGGGATTTCACGAACATTTTGATTATTGGGGATTAACAGCAGGTATTCAAGCGATTCTTGGTGGTGCGCGTTTCTTAGCGACTAATGGTGATGTTACTTATCCTGCTGAAGATGGGATTCGGGCAGGTGCTGGAAGTATTGTTGCCGCATTAGAAGCTGCAACTAAAGTCAAACCTGAAGTGGCTGGAAAACCTCATCAACCTATTTGTGATCTGGTCATAGCAAGA
>CAJXEU010000086.1 GCA_913052525.1 uncultured Actinomycetes bacterium | reverse complement strand
GTAAAACATGGTCCTTACAGTGGACAACCGCTGAGGCTATCGCAGAAGCTCACCCTGATCTTGAAATGACATCGCAAAATGTTTACTACGACGGTTTAACAAGAAAATAATTCTCACTAGATATCACAGATAAAAATTTTGTCTAAGTCCTTACGTTTCAAGTCGGGTACTTTCACTCCTTCGAGTGGATACCCGACCGGAAACAAGACAAACGGCCGTTCATTTTTTGGCCGCTCGAAGATTTCGTTTAAGAATTTCATAGGGGTTGGTGTGTGCGTGAGGGTCGCTAACCCCATGCGATGCAGGGCTGCGATAAAAAATCCGGCAGCAATACCGACGCTTTCTTTAACGTAATAGTTTTTTGAAATAGTTTCATCCGAATGGCTTTCATATCGTTGTTCAAATAAAACAACGATCCATGGAGCTATTTCAAGAAACTCTTTGTGATGATCGGTGCCTAACGGAGCGAGTGCTTTTTGCCACTCTTCGTTCATTCGATTCTCAAGATAGTTGATTTCTTCTTCTTTTTCCGCTGCTGCACGTATTGCTTTTTTAATTTCAAGGTTTTGAGTGGCGACAAAAGTCCAGGGTTGCTTGTGTGCTCCTGATGGTGCAGTGGATGCTGTTTTGACTGCAAGTTCTATGAGTTTCTGTGGCACTGGGTCGGAACTAAACATGCGCACACTTCTTCTGCTCTCCAGTTCTTCATAGAAGTCTGCACCTCGGCTCGCCATTTCCTCTTCCGTGAGACGCACATGCTCATAAGTTACGAAAGGGTGTTGAGATTCAAGTTCTGGTGATGGATAGGGGTGTTCATATTTCTCTGCCATCTTTCTGTTGTAGCAGAGAAATTGTGAAATCCTGAACCTCTAGGGCGCGTCTTGCCAGGAATTTATTCCGTTGTCTAAATGTCGCGCCGAGGACCGGTAGCAAGCTTTTGAAACATATGGGTCTATTTCTTTTGCTCGAAGTAAACAAAGTTCTGATTTGAAAGCTTTAGCTTCAACCACTTCTGGGAGGTCCGAGTCTGATAAAGCAAGCAAATCAATGACATGAAGTGCGAGTTGCACATCTCCTTGTTCAGCGATTTCTTTCGCCCGAGACAAAACTTGTGCTGGTTCAGCTATAGCACTTAAAACTGCTTGAGCAGCATCTTGTGGAGCCGAGGGATGCAAATTAGTTGGATTGCGATCCCACCAACCATTCTCTTCTCTATATAGGTCTCTGACTATATATTCAGGGCATCCGTAATTTGGTGTCATCCATGGCTGATTAAAGAGTTCTTCTGGATAGGTCATATCGGCGAGTACTTCTCGTTCGCTCATTCCTTTGTTGAGACGGACAACGACTTCGTCGCGTAACCATCGAAGAGCTTCTGCAGTTTTTTCTAAACGATGACGTACTTCTTTTGATCCGTTTATGATCGGCCCGAATTCGGTAACTAGAACTTCTGCTTCAAGAGCAGCGAGACGATCTAGAGAGTCAGCCCATCGAATAGTGAATCTTTGAGTTCTAAGCGGAGTTCCAATATTCGGGATCGCGTCACCAGGCGTGCACGCCCCTCCATAAATGATGCCATCATCAGGGAACCAAAGAGCAATAGCGTCATCTGTTTCAGAAGGCACCCATAACAGTTCAATTATTCGCGAACCTTCAGTAAGCACCATCGAATCTGCGAAGGTCTCTGTCGGTTCTGTCATGCGGAAAGAAGGCAACACCATCTCATAGGAAACGCCCTTCCTTCCCGGGAACTGAATTGAAGCCATACGAGCTTGATGAGTCAGCGTTTCTTTGTATCTGCTGTATCTACGTAAAATATTTTCGTGAGCGACAAGACGCGGAGGATTTTCCCCGCGTTCTTCACAGTGATTAAGCCACATATCAACTTCGCTGTTATATCCCATATGGCCATGGCTATAACAAATGGCATGTAGTGGAGATTCTGTGGCATTGCGGAGATGTTCAATCATCCCCGGGGTAGTGAATTGTGTTCCGGCATCAACGAGGATGAGTCCGGCATCTGTTTCTGCGACAAGAGCGTTACCCATTCCAGGCAAAACGTAAAAGCCGTCACCGAGATCTGCTCCTACTGACTGTGCTGCTAAAACTCGATCTGTAGGTTGATTTGTAGCCATTATTCAATATTAGGAGGTGAAACGATGCTTTCGTTGCCAACTACTTCCATCGTGTTGTCGTATAACACGTGCTGGTGCTCCCACAACAACAGAGTTGTCAGGGATGTTGCCTGTTACGACTGAGTTAGCTCCGACGACAACATGTTTCCCTATTGTTACTCCCGGAAGGATGACTGCTCCTGATCCGATCCAACTCCCGTCGCCGATGGAAACTGCTTCTTCGTTTGGTGTTTGCGTTCCTATCGGTTCTTGCAAATCCTCATAGCCGTGATTTTGGTCAGTGATATAGACATTCATTCCAGTGAACACGTCGTTACCTATTTCTATGGACCAATGTCCGATGATTGATGACCCTCGACCTATAAGACATCTGTCCCCTATTTTCACTACAGGATTGGTAAGCATTTCCTGATTGGGACCCATGCCTGCAGAGAGTGTGACGTAGGAGGAAATCATGGTGTTCTCCCCGATCCATATCCACTCTTCTCCGAATCCTGCACCGGTGGGCCAGCCGATTGCTGAACCGTTTCCAAAGCGGCCAAAGCGGCGCCCTTCTCGACTCGTAGGGCCAATAATAGATATTCGATTCAAGACAACAGAGAATCGTCTGAACAAACTTCCAATGAGTATTTGAGTTTTTATTTTCATGCCCATCGTTCACGGACCTTATCGGGTGTTCTACGGTAGGTCATGACCGGAAATAGTCAATTTCTTTCTTTTGGATCGAAATGTCGAATTCCGGTTTCAGAAATTTCTTGGAAGTTCGGGCCTACAGGTGGCCCTGGTGGCCAGCACGCAAACCGTGTTAATACTCGAGTTGAAGCCACTTTAGATCTTGCTTCTACTCAGAGTGTTGAAGAAGATATTAAAAAAATTTTAGTTACCAAACTGGGTTCGGTTATGAAAGTAACTGTTGATCAACATCGTTCACAATTTAGGAACAGAGAATTGGCTTTAACGCGTATTGAGTCTCAACTTCAAAAAGCTCTCATTAAAGAAACACCTCGCCGCCCAACGAAACCTAAAAGAAGTTCTATTGAACGACGGTTAAAAAATAAACGTAAACAGAGCGAACGTAAAGCTAACCGTCGCCGCGTTTGGGATGACTAATTCTCTTAATTAGGGCGTAAAACAATTCAGGACTTAAGGCCTTAATGTCTTTTCTTTTTAGCCGAGAAACTTAAGTGCGGCTTTCCTGTCGTTCATTTTCGTTTCCAAAGGAGGACCTTTGTTTAGTCATAAAAATACAAAACGAGCAATTCTTACGTCAAGTGTTCTAATAGCAACCTTGACTGGTGCTATTGCATGTGGTGGAAGACCTCATTCCACACAAGATGCTTCTTCAGCATCTAATACTTCTTCAACTTCTCTTGAGGTAACTGCTACTGAGTTTTCGTTTGATCCTCAAAATATTACTCTTTCTGCAGGTGAAGAAGTCTCTGTGATATTCAACAACGAAGGAGCTGTTGATCACGAATGGGTTGTACTTAAAGAGGGATCAATCATTAGCGACGAATCAGAATTTTCTGAAGATCTGGTTGAGTTCGAAATTGAAATGGTTCCTGCAGGAACTTCAGTTACAGATACTTTTACGCTTCCTGCTAGCGGTCGATATCAAATTGTTTGCGTACTCCCTGGTCATTTTTCTGCAGGCATGCAAGGAACTCTGACCGTAAATTAATTAAGTAACTGTTCGGCATACCATGCCGCAAACCTTGCAACACTGGGCTCCAAGTAGGAGTACCTTCCTTGCAGCGCAAATGGCGACTTCATGCCTGCATGCTGTTGCTCAAGGATTGGAATATCTTCCTCTAACGCTGCTTCGAAACGTTCATAATAGATTTCAGATTTTTTTGCAAAATCATTTCCATCAATAGTGCTTTGAGGGAAACACACAGTCATTGCACAATTAGTTAAATCCGGAGTTTCTGGATATATCTCATACAGCCATAGAGCGTCAGACCCAAAGGCTGTCACAATATTTGGAAACATCCATGAATAGCGGACACCGGTACGTAACCGACCGGTAAGGCTTTCCATTATCGGAAGTTCTTTACCTAGCCCCTGCTCTTCATCTAAAAGGCCACCCGTACCCTCAGTAGTTCCAAAGTGTGTAGCAAAAGCTCCTTTCACTTCTTCTGCCTCATCAGGTTCGTTATAGGTGGTGCCGATACTCGCTGGGTGTATATAGGGAAGGTGGTAATACTCGTTAAACACTTCAGCGAACGCCTTCCAATTGCAATTGACTGTGAATTCTCTACGACGCGTAGTTACTAATTCTTCTGCTGGCCATGACTTATGCATCTCTGCAAAATCTCCTAACCATGTTTGAAAAGAGACTGGGGTTTCCTCCAAACTTAATAAAACAAATCCATGACTTTCCTCTAAAGCGAATTCTTTTAGTCCAAAATCTTCTTGATCAAAATCAAGTGTCTTTTGCATGCTTGGGGTTCCAACTAGTCTTCCATCTAATGCATATGTCCAAAAATGAAACGGGCAACGAAAACGCGAACACGTCCCTTCTCCTGTCATAATTTGTGCAGATCGGTGTCGACAAGTATTCGCGAAAGCTCGAAGTTTCCCATTTTCATCTCGAACAACGACTAGAGGGACTCCACCTATTTCTAATGCTGAATAGTCTCCCTTGTTTGACCAACGATCAGAACGGCCTAATCCAACCCATCCCGAACGAAAGAGAAAACTCTGCTCTATCTCATATATCTCTGAATCGACATAGCAAGCAGCGGGAAGAGTATGTGCTTTTTCTGGTGATGCAATACATCTCCGTAGTTCCTCTTTTATCTCTGACGAAATCTCAACCATTTTAAAAAACTAAAGCAAACGAAGTGCATACACAAATATTATGGAAAGTAATTCTTTGAACTGCTTCTAAGCCTTTCCCATCTGGCTTAGCAAAATTGGTATTGTTTCATAGTGACTATTCTTATGTAAAGGTTTCACCTGAATGACCGACTCTCAACCTTCTTCGCAATCAACGATTTTGAAACCTCGCGTGTGGTTTGAAGGATTAGATGGTTTGCGCGCCTTTGCTGCTTTATTAATTGTTGTAGATCATTCTGCTGAATTCAGTGGGTTAACTTTTCGTGATAACTGGATGGGCCCTTACTTTGCGCGTTTAGATATTGGTGTTTGTATTTTTTTTGTTCTCTCAGGCTTCTTGTTGTTTCGCCCTTTCGTGCACGCTCAATTCTCTGGAAAGACTATTTCTCCGGTTGGATCATTCTGGTTTAGACGTATTGTGCGCATTTATCCGGCTTACTGGGTAGCTCTTACTATTGCTTTGATTTTTGATCTTTGTGAACCAGTAAGAGACACCACTGGACATTTTTTATCATTTGGCCTTGCTCATATTTACAGCCGTGATATGAGTCGAATTTTCTCTGGGATTACTCAATCTTGGAGTCTGGTAACAGAGCTTGGTTTTTATTTCATTCTCCCTTCTCTCGCCATGTTCGGGCGTCGCCTAGGTAAGGGGAAATCTTTAAATCAACAAGCCATTCGACTTGTTCTTTGGTGCTGCGCTCTAGCTGTGGGAAGTCTTGTATTCCGAATTGTCATGTTTAAAGTCTCTAATTGGGAATTTGCCACATGGGGTGGTGCTTCCGTACCGTGGACTCCCTCTTATATGGATACTTTCGCGGCCGGAATGTTGCTTGCAGTGCTTTCTGCTTGGAGCGACTTTCATCCTCAATTAAAAGAAAGGGTTCTACAACTGACAAAAAGACCATGGATCTGGTGGACTACTGCACTTTTGTTGTTTTGGTTCATGTGTACTCAACTTGACTTAGCGAGA
>CAJXEU010000085.1 GCA_913052525.1 uncultured Actinomycetes bacterium | reverse complement strand
GCACTCAATAGATCAAGATGTGCAAGATATCTTGTCTTTTGATTTGATGCTCCATGATCTGACACCGTCAACTCTGTCTGGTATTGACCAAGAGTTTGTTAGCGCTCCTCGTATTGACAATCTTTTATCTTGTCATGCCGCTATTTCAGCATTGGCATCTATCGGCTCTCAATCAGGAGCTTTCACGAACGTTGTAGCACTCTATGACCATGAAGAGGTAGGCAGTACTTCATCAACAGGAGCTTTAGGTCCGCTACTAAAGGATGCGTTAATGCGTCGTTGTAGTGACGCTTCACTTTCTTCAGAACAGTCATTGGTTATTTCCTCAGATTGTGCACATGGAACTCATCCAAATTACGTTGACATGCATGATGAGAACCATCAGATATTTTTAAACCAAGGGCCGGTTCTCAAGCACAACGCAAACATGCGCTACGCCACTGATGCTCTAGGAGCGGCATTAGTTAAGACGGCTGCAGAAAAGGCAAATGTTCCTTTGCAGGTTTTTGTAAGTAGATCAGATCTTGCTTGTGGTTCAACAATTGGGCCCTTAGCTGCAGTAAACACGGGGATAAGAACAGTAGATTTAGGGATCGCCCAACTATCTATGCACAGCGCAAGAGAAATGTGTGGAAGTGAAGATCCAGGATATTTGCAGTCTCTTTTGATGGAACTCTTTAAAAACTAATAAACGTGTTTAGTTGCACGCAAACGGTGCTTTACCCCTCTATAAGGAGCAACAACCATAAGTAACATCGGGAATATTTCTAGTCGGCCCACAAGCATTAGAAACGCCAGAACCATGCGAGACGGAGTTGAATAAGCATCAGCAAAAGAAGCTGTTGGGCCTGCATCTCCTAAAGCAGGACCCATATTTCCTAAAGCACTTATTACCCCACTTAAGGCCGTCACAATATCTGTGTCTAAAGCGGTCAAAGTTAATGTTCCGGCTACGACGAGAATGGCATATACGGCGATAAAGCCGGCGATTCTTTGAACAAGAGATTCGTTTATAACTTTTGATCCATGAAAGACTGGGAAGACTCCACGAGGTCTACGGAATTTTCTAATAGATCGAAGTGCATGTGATGCCCCGATTTGTAGTCGAAATATTTTGACTCCGCCAGAAGTTGAACCCGTACAACCACCAAATACAAGAAAAATGAAAAGGAGGATTTGAGGTCCACTCACCCAAGAAGAAAAATCTCCGTTGCTTCCTGCACCTGTAGCGTTGCTAAAACCTGTGCTAGTTCCAAGAGTTACAACGTTGAAAGCGGCAGAACGAAGTGCTTCATTTATCTCAAGTCCATTAGAGGTTAGAATCCATGTAATTGCAAGTGTTGAGGCCGACATTAGGCCGAGGTAAGAACGAAATTCTGGATCTTTTAAGTGGACAATCCGATACTCCTTAGTCATGCGCCAATGTAGGGCAAAACTTGATCCGCCAAGAATCATCCCAAGAATCAGAACCATTTCTATGGTTGGACTATCCCAAAATCCAATAGAAGAATCACGTGTTGAGAAGCCACCCGTTGAAGCTGTAGTCAAAGCATGAGCAACTGCATCGTATACACTCATTCCCGCCGTAAATAAGGCAATACCAATACAGATAGTCAATACGCAATAGATCTTCCAAAACTTCCGCGCTGTATCAACAACTCGTGATGCAAGGCGGTCACTTTCCGGCCCAGGAGCTTCGGCACTTATTAAACCCAGACCGGAAGCTCGAAGAGAAGGTAAGACTGTGACTACTAATACAACTATTCCCATCCCACCTACCCACTGCGTTAACTGCCGGTAAAGCAAGATTCCTGAACCATGGGATTCAATCGGATTATGGCTTCCAAAAACAGTAGAACCAGTGCAGGAATAACCAGAAATTGATTCAAATAGCGAGTCAGCGAACTGAATCAAGAAACTGGAACCTTCATAGCTAAAGGTTCCATCAAAGAGGTAAGGAAGTGCTCCAAACAGTGAAACAAAAAGCCAAGCACCGCCAACAGCTGAAAATATATCTGCTTGCCCGAGACGGCCGGGCTTAGTTATTACCCTAGCGATACCGCCGAATATTAAACAGATAATGGAAGCAAATAAAAGAGGTAAAACTGATCCGGAGAGATCTATGAAGGTTGCGCCATTAGATATTTTTTTACCTTCGCGATCAATGCCTTCAATAATTGCGCAAATGAGCATGGCGGCTGAGACGAAAAGTAATGCGGTTCCGGTGACATGTAGAGTGGTGTTTGAAGATTTAGGAAACTTCTTCAGTTTAAAAGCCATCATTCACTCGCCTTAATCTTCAAGATTTGACGTCTAATGGATTTTTCTTTGCGCTTCAGGAGTGAGACGAACTCACCTGCGGCTATTAATACCGGAAATATAGTTAGCCAACCCAGAAGCATTGCCGGTACTAAGGTCATGCGGATGGGGCGAGACCATAGGGCTGGGTCTACCAAATCTCCATTTATAGCTCGTATGGGTCCCGCTGTAGCAGCAGAATGAACGGAAGCATTAATTGCTGAAAATAGATCAAGCCCCGCTATTGCACTGGCAATAGAAGTGATTGTTACTACTGAAATAAATAAGAATTGAAGGACGACCGCATGTTCGACAGTTGATTCAGACAAAGGCTTTGCATCAATTTGAATGTGAACAATGGAACGTGGATGCAACTGACGAACTAACTCCCGTATTGAGAGACGGATCAGGATGATGAGGGATCTAATATTGAAACCACCAGAAGCCGACCCTGCCATTCCTCCAATGGCAGTGACTAACAGAACCAAGACAGTGAATGCGGGGAGCCACTCCCCCTGGATCATCCCCGGAAAACCAGTAGTTGAGACTGCGGAGGAAACAACAACAAAAGACGACCGCAAGTTTGTAAAAGAGGACTCCCCAGAAAATATGAAAAGTACTAGACCTAAAGAAATAAGAGTGGAGAAATAAAGTCGTAATTCTAAAGAGTTTCTAAGATCACCTATTTTTTTTGTAGCTAAACGCCACAAAACAACAAAACTTGTCCCAGACATACACATTCCAACGATGGCTATCCATTGGACTGCTGCATTTTCTAAAGGGCTTCCTTGTGGAACGAAGCCACCAGTAGAGACTGTTGAAATGGCAAGAAGCAGACCGTCAAAAATCCCTATCCCAGTTAAAGAGTAAGCAACCCAAAGAGAGAAAGATAGAGGGACGTAAATGCTCAAGATGTTATAAATCGCCGTACGTCTAGTTGCTCCGAGAGATAATGCATCATTTCGTTCAATTTGAGAAGAAGGGTCACTCCTATTGCCTATAACCGGAATGATGGCTGCGCCAAGAATCAGAACAGTTAATCCTCCCACCCATTGAAGGAAGCCTCTAAAAAATTCAATCTCAGGAGTGAGTTGAGCGATATCTAATGTGCTTAGCGCAGTAGTGGTTATAGCTACAGTTGCTTCGTAAAAAGCGGTATCAAATTGGTTTGTAACTCCAGTAATAAAAAAAATAGTTGCTGCGCTTAAACCTACGGAAGTTGCAAAGGAGAAGAATCCAGCGAAAATATCTGCAGCTCTATGTTTTTGAGGCGGACGAATAATCGAAAAAAGATATCCGCCGAAAATACCTAAACAGGTTCCAGAAACTAATAATTTTGGTGTATGTGAGGCTGAATCTATCAAACCCACAAGCCCAGAGATAGTGGAAATGAATCCGACGGTGAGAAGCCCCGCGCTGATCCCAAGAAAAAGTCCAGAAGTCCAGGATGCCCAATCAGGAAGTTTCTTGTAGCCCACAAATGTCAGTAGCCGAAGTCGGGAACGGTAACTGAATTTCACTAGAAAAGTTGACCGATGCTTTCAGCAAACTCAGATTTAGCGATAACAATCACATGATCTCTATCGCGAAATACAGTGCTGCCTCGTGCTATTTGTGGTTTCCCATCACGCAAAATCGCGCCAACTAAAGCTTCTTTTGGAAACCCTGCATCAGCAATCCGCTTGCCTTCGCAAGCGCTACTATCATCCACAGCAAACTCAAGAATTTCAGCGTCTCCGTGTAAATAAGTTGCGATTTGAGCAGCATCACCACTGCGGACAAAGCGTAAAACACTGTTGGCGGTAGCAGTTCTTGGGCTAAGTGTTGCTCCCACATCATGTGTGTCAAGTAAACCAAGTAGCTTTAGGCGATGGACTACAGCAATCGTTTTAGGTGTAGAGGAATTGTATAAATCTCCCATCAAACGGGCACCAGCAGATTTGGCATACAAACAAGCAAGAACATTTGCGTCGTCTTCTCCAGTTAAAGCGACAACGATGTCTTGGCGGCCAACATCAGCTTCTTCGAGCATGTCTACATCAGTGATGTCTCCATTGAAGACTAAAGCATGTTTTAGAGAGGCACTTAATTCATTTGCACGTTTAAGGTCTTTTTCGATAATGGCAACATCAACAGCTTTCTGAACTAAAGACTCAGCTAGTAACTGGGCTGTCCGTCCTCCTCCAAGAAGCAATGCTCGAGCTGGCATATCGCGTTCGATGCCCAGTCTTCGGATCACATCCCGGAGAGCACGTCGTTTACAGATAACGCGAAGAAGGTCGCCTTCTTGGAGAGATTCATTTTTACGAGGAATCAACGTCTCTTCAAGGTCGTCGTTGACCTGACGTGTGATTGAGGCGATCATAAAATCCCAATCAGGTTCAAGATCTTTGCCTAACTGTTCCAGCGAGACGCCAACAAATGGAGCATCAGGAGGTAACTTTGCTCCAATAACTACTACTTCCCCACCACCCATGTGGACCATATCTAGGGCACCTGGATACTCCATCAACCGAAGAACATCTTGCGCTACTTCTTCGTCTGGATCAATCATCAAATGAGTATCAGGGGAGCCCAGAAGTTGGCCTACTTCCTTGCTTCTTAATCCGCGAGATTCCACCCGGACGATTGTTCGCTTCACGCCAGATTGTTTAGCTAAGAGTGCAGCTAACAGATTTGCATCGTCATTCTTGGTTACTGCCACTAAAAGATCTGCTTCTTCGACACCTGCTCGTTTAAGCGCATCTGGGTCAGTTCCGCTTCCTAATATTGTAAGAACATCTAAAGTATTGTCTCTTTCAATTTGATTGAAACGTTCAGGGTTTTTCTCCATTAAAGAAACGTCATGTTGACGATTTAGACGGTCAGCTACATAAGTTCCAACCTCTCCAGCTCCTACAACTATTACTTTCACCTGCTAATCCTCCCCCATAGAGGGTGGCAGGTGGTTCATACCCACCTGATAAATCTTTTTTTCTGTTACAAGAATGTCCAGTGGGATATCCCACGGATTGGGGTCAATAGATTGAACTATTTGAAATTCATGCGCCAAACCGACCAGTTGCGGCTTTTTTCTTTGCTTTCGAAAAAAAAACGTCTTGTCATAGAATCCGGCACCGTGACCAATTCGATTACCTGATAGGTCTGTTGCCACTAAGGGCACAAGGACTAAATCTAACTCTTCAGGGTTAACTTCAAGGCCAGAACTCGGTTCAGGTATTCCGAACGGGCCAATTTGAAAAGAGTCTTCAGGAATTAAATAAGAAAGTTTGCCATCAGTTTTGATAACTGGGAAAGCGTGCTTAGGTCCAGGAGTATCAGCAAGTGGCGATGGATCTATTTCACCTTGAACACCAAAATAGGAACCAACTACCTGAGAATTTCTATACACAGAAAGCGACAAAACTTTTTCCCGGGCACGATTCGACGAATCTGTTACTAAGTCCTCAGGTAACGAGGACCGTTTATCTAGTAGGTCTGCTCTTATGTGAGAAGCAGTCATACATCTATCGTTACCTAGATTTTTCAGAGTTGCCAGTGATACCTGTGGTCAGATGTCACGTTTTCCTTTTCCGTTAATGTTTGAACAGAGCCTCTATCTTTACTAGCGTTTCTTCAGCCGCAAAAATTATGCAGTAAAAATATGCATTTAAACCAAAAATGCGC
>CAJXEU010000084.1 GCA_913052525.1 uncultured Actinomycetes bacterium | reverse complement strand
AACTTTCAAATGTGCAACCATTTGGGCAGACGGCTCACTAGATAACACTAGTTGCGATTCCACTAGCAGCTAAAAGACTGAAACTACTTACCAGAAAAGTTGCCTTTTCTGCGTTCTATAAATGAGGAAACACCTTCAGCAGCATCTTGGCTAGAAGCCAGTTCTGATTGTTTAGATCCAAAAGCTGCAATGCAGGCAGCTTCACCTTCCATGGCATAAATTAACGAAGAAGCTTTTGTGGCTTGAACTGCTAAAGGCGCTCCTTCACAAATAATTTTAGCGATCTCCACTGCTCGATCAGTTTCAGTTCCAGCGGGGACAATTTCTTGAATAAGTCCGATACGAAGAGCCTCTTCAGAATCGAATTCATCTGAAGTTAATAGGTGATACATAGCATTACCCCAACCACCGCGTTCAACAAAACGTATTGTCGCTCCACCAGTAGCATGAATGCCTCTAAGAGGTTCCAATTGCGAGAAACGGCAGTTATCAGCTGCGATCACGATGTCTCCAGCCAACATAAGTTCAATACCGAGAGTGAAAGTTATACCTTTCACGGCAGAAATGATGGGTTTTTTGCATCGTTTACCTAAAGAAGTCGGATCAGTCTTTCCTTTCCCTCGGCCTCTCTCATTGTTTTTCATACGCTCAGCGAACTTAGGTAGATCTAACCCTGCAGTAAAATGATTACCATGGGCAAATAAGACTCCCACCCAAAGATCGTCATCGTTGTCAAGCAGGGTGTATGCATCAACGAGTTGATCCATCATGTGGGGTGTAAACCCATTAAGTTTCTCTGGCCGGTTAATCCCCATGAGGAGAATCCGATCTCTTACTTCTGTTGTGATATTTCCTTCTGCACTATTCATAAAAAAGGTTTACAACAGCAGAAAGGTTCTTGCCACGACGGGCACGAGTTATTTGGCGCTTTCTATTTTTAATAGATTCATTTTTAGATCCGTTCCATATGCGTAGCCTCCCAAATCACCGTTACTGCGTACCACCCGATGGCATGGAATGAGTACTAAAAATGGATTTGCCCCTAAAGCAGAACCGACAGCTCGTGTTGCTTTTGGCCGCTTTATAGACGAGGCCAACTCGCTATATGAAAGAGTGGCTCCAAATGGAATTTTTTGACATGCTTTCCACACATCTTGCTGAAAGAAAGTGCTGTTACCAAAGTCAAAAATTAAATCTGAGTGGTTATTTTCTTCGGACCAAAGAGACAGAGAATTAACCAGTGTTTTTGGAAGCGAAGTGGTTTCCTCACAGAGAGAGCCAGTGGATTTATTAACTCTTTCGCAAAAATCTGTTAAAGATGTCATCTGAGTAAGAGCGCTTCCAGACATTCCTAATTCACTGAAAGCAATAAAAAGATTTCCGAAGTGCGAGGAAAATTTGGCAACTTTATTCATCTGAAGAGTTGGGGTCTTCGTTTAATCCTGTACGAACAATAACTAATGGACATGGGCTGTGGTGAGAGATTGATTGGCTAACTGATCCAAGTCGTAATCCTGAAAATCCCCCTCTGCCTCTATTTCCAACTACAAGCAAGTCGGCACCTTTTGCGACTTTCAAAAGCATGTCGGCGGCGCGCCCTTTAAGTAGGGTGCGGCGTATTTCTACATCCGGATTATTGGAAGCGGCTAAAGCGCTTTCAATAACGTCACTTTGCATATTTTCAATTTCAGTCAACAAATCGTATGAATCCAGTGGAACATATCCAAGATCGGGAGAGGCAGGAGCGTAGGTAGGGGAATAAACGGTAACTACTTCTATTAACGATTTTCTTATCTCGGCTTCCTTTATTGCCCATATCAAAGCTTCACGCGCATATCCGGAACCTTCAACACCAACAATAATTCGATGGTTATCCATAGAAAGTTCCTATCAAGATTTCCCTACTGGAATGCTAATACAGGATCACCGAAGTGTTAAGAGAGGGCTCCCTCAACTTTTTCGAGAGCTTGTTCTTCTTCAACGTTTAGAGCAAAAGAAAGTTCTGACACGAGAACGTTGAGGGCCTTTGTATACAGAGTCTTCTCGCCAGCTGAAAGTCCTTTATCGGCGTCACGGAGTGCCAGATTTCTGACAACTTCAGCGACTTGGTAAACATCACCACTTTTTAGTTTTTCTTGATGGTTTTTGAATCGTCGTGACCAGTTTGATGGTTCACGAATATCTCTTTTTTCAAGCACCTCAAAGAGGTCAACAACATCTTCTTCGCTGATAGGCCACCGCATACCAACTTCTTCTACTTTGTCTACAGGAACAGAAAGAACCATTTCTCCATGAGCCATACGTAAGACGAAGTATTCGGTGTTCTCTCCGAATACTTTTTTCTTTTCTTTTTTTTCAATTATTGCTGCACCATGATGCGGGTAAACAACTTTATCGCCAGGTTTGAAAGTCAAGAGAGCCTCCGAGACATTTTAAAGACGGTGTGAGGATACCGGATAAACATGAAATTATCACGCCAAATTCTATTCAGCCGCTAAGACGAACTCTAGCAGCGCGGCTTCGTTCCAATAAATGCTCAGGCACACCATACGGATTACTTGACTCGCCTGAAGTTTCGCCGGATGTTTCATCACTCTGGATAACTTCAGTTTCTAAGGCAGCCTTTTCCAAAGACTTCTCTCGATCAATTTTGAATTGGGGCCAATCTTTTCTGTGAGCAAGATCATCATGATCTATTGAACCGATAGTCACACCGTTTGAGAAATCAACCCAGTACCTGTTCCAAGTGATTCCATTAGCAAGTTTGACTTTCCCGGGAGTTCCTTCCGGAACGCCTTGAAGTTGGTTTGCTGCTACTACTTTGTCAAAGCGTTTAAATGGCTTTTTTCTATCAAGAGTTTTAGTCATATCGTCATTTAGTTTAGCGGATAAGGAAAAGAAGAATCTAGCCTCTCACGAAGATGAAAGGGTGCTTTAGGAAGATTTACTCCTGCCCTCGGTCACCAGATTTGTTACTTCACCCACAACGGAGTCCAATGAGATCTCAGTCTGCTGGTTATTTGATCGAGTGTTCAATTCTGCTATTCCATTCTCTAAACCTCGTGGACCGATTGTTACACGAAGAGGGATACCGATTAGTTCTGAATCAGCAAATTTTACTCCGGGTCTCTCTTCTCTATCATCAAGTAAAACATCAATCCCAGATTCACTTAATTCGTTGTAAATTTGTTCAGCTGAGGCTACAGATTCTGTGTGATCAGTTTTTAATAGCGTTATTACAACTTCGTACGGAGTGATCGACATTGGCCACATTAAACCATTTTCGTCGTGATGAGTTTCCGCTACTGCCGCCATGGCGCGTTCAACACCAATTCCATATGAACCCATCGTCAAAGTTTGAGACTTACCTTCAGAGTCAAGAACAGTTGTGCCCATAGCTTCTGCGTAGCGTCTACCTAATTTGAAAATATGTCCAGCTTCGATACAACGAGTAATTGTTATAGGGTCTCCACAGTTGGTGCATGGTTCTCCTTCAAGAATTGCTCTTACGTCCACCCATTTTGTTACGTTAATGTCTCTTTGGACATCAACTCCTGAATAATGAACGTCGTCAGTGTTGGCTCCAGTAGCCATACCACTGCGATTTTGTAAAGCAAGGTCAACATAAATTGGAAGATTAGTTACTCCCACGGCCCCCAAGCTTCCCGGAGAAGCCCCAAGAGCAGAACGAATTTCTTCTCCAGTAGCAGGACGAAGATCGCCGGCACCCGTAATATCAATAAATTTTTGCTCAAGAAAAGGATGATCTCCACGTAAAAGAATCAGTGTTAACTCACCATCAACGACGTACACCAGAGTTTTTATTTGATGCTCCGGTGAATGCCCTAACTCTGCAAGTGCAGCAATAGTGCGAACATCTGGAGTGGGGAAAGATTCTGGTTCGTCGCCACTTGAACGATTTTCAATTGGAATAAGAGCGGTTGAAGCGCGTTCAACATTGGCGCTGTAACCACAGGATAAACATCGCGCAACATCATCTTCCCCGGCATCTGACTCAACCATAAATTCGACTGAAGCGCTACCACCCATAGCTCCCGAAGAAGCTTCAACTGGAAAGGCATCAAGTCCTAGCCGACTGAAAATTTGGACATAGGCGCCATGGTGAAGATCGAAAGAAGTATTCAGACCCTCATCATCAATATCAAAAGAGTATGAATCTTTCATCGCAAACTCTCGGACCCGAAGCAGTCCCGACTTCGGACGAGGCTCATCTCTAAATTTTGTCTGTATCTGATACCAAATTTGAGGCAAGTGACGATAAGAGGTGATTTCAGTGCCAAGGGAAGCAAAAACTTCTTCGTGAGTCATCCCTAAGGCTTGGTCTGCACCTTTTCGGTCAACAAACCTGAACATTTCCTCTCCCATAGTTTCCCATCTACCGGATTTTTGCCATAAATCAGCAGGGTGCATCGCTGGAAGCAAGAATTCTTGCCCACCGATCGCATCCATCTCTTCACGAATGATGGCAGATACCTTTTTATGAATTTTCCATCCGAGAGGAAGCATGGAATAGTGGCCTGATTGTAGTTGTCGAATAAAACCACCACGGACAAGAAGTTGATGACTTACTGCCTCGGCTTCAGCCGGAGCATCACGCAAAGTAGGAATAAAAAGGTTTGACCACCGCATACGAAAACTTTCGTTAACTTGACTTATGGTTACTCTAACCTAGTAGAAATCATCGCAGGATGAATCCTTGTTATAAAATAGGGTTTGCATAATAAGTTACCGTCGGGTAACTTCAATATGTCGGGCAACTTCAATATAAGGTTTAATAGTTATTAATTCAGGATGGCATTATTAAAACATGAGTGAACAAACAGCATCAGAAGTAAGTGAAGAACTTTCCGCTTGGTTGGAAGAAAATTGGGACCCTGAAATTACCGTGGGCGAATGGTGGACTCGACTGAGCGAGGCTCGGTGGAGTCATCCTTCTCTTCCTGAAGAAGCCGGAGGCCGTGGGTACAACCGTGAACAAAGTACGGCAGTAACTGTTGGTTTGGCCGAAGCGAACGTTGTGGGCCCACCAACAGGGTTGGGTCATATGCTTGCTGCTCCCACTATTGCGGTACATGGAACAGAAGAACAAGTAGGTCGTCTAGTTCCTGAGATTCTTGATGGAACCGTGGCATGGTGTCAGTTATTTTCTGAACCGAATGCTGGATCTGATTTAGCAGGATTACAGGCACGAGCTATCCGCGATGGAGATGAATGGGTTATAACAGGACAAAAAGTTTGGACTTCTGGCGGCCATATGGCGCAAAAGGGCATGCTTATAGCTCGAACAGACCCAGAAGCTCCAAAACATCAAGGGATTACCTATTTTGCTATAGAGATGGATCAACCTGGTATAGAAGTTCGCCCTCTTAGAGAAATGACCGGACAAGCTCTTTTCAACGAAGTTTTCTTAGACGAAGCTCGTGTTTCAAACGAAAATGTTATTGGAGGCCTCGGTAGCGGATGGGCTGTAGCTAACAGCACTCTTATGTTCGAAAGAGCCAGTCTCGGCGGGGGAGGGAAACAACCAATTTCAGTAGCCCCCGGCAGCATTGCAGGACGCTTAGGGCAACCAGTAGGAGATTTCACTAACCGAGTTAATCGCGGACCAGAAGGCGACGGCGGAAGAGGCATGAGTACAAACTCGCTTGTCCACCTAGCTAAAGAAACAGGTTGCAACGATGACGCGGTTATCCGCCAAGAAATCGTACAACTTCATATCCTGGCAGAAGTCAACAAACTCAATATGCGTAGAGCTAAAGCTGGAGGAAGCCGAACTGGCGCAGAAGGCAATTTAGCAAAACTAGCCATGAGTGAACTTGTTCGCCGTAGTCGCGATGTTGGGAATATGATCATCGGAGCAGACGGAATGTTGACAGGGAAAGATAGCGCCACCGGAGGGTCAGTTCAGGAAGTCACCATGTTTTCACCTGCGCCAGCTATCTATGGTGGAACTGATCAAGTTCAGCGAAACATCATTGGAGAAAGAGTTTTAGGTCTTTCTAAAGAACCAGGT
>CAJXEU010000083.1 GCA_913052525.1 uncultured Actinomycetes bacterium | reverse complement strand
AATACGAAAGGGTTCTCCAGCGGTATGGTAATCGGCACTGGTAATTTTCTCTTGAGATTTTAAAACCATGAAATCATTCTAACGACGATGTTGCCTCGTATTATTGAGCGGGTGAGGAGAATCGAACTCCCGTCATCAGCTTGGGAAGCTGAAGTTCTACCATTGAACTACACCCGCAGAAAAAATGAAGGATAATTTCTACTTGTTATGAATTTTAAGCGATATAACTTTCTTCCATTGTTTCTTGGTGTTTCGTTACTTTTTTCTTCATGTAGCAAACCTGAGAGACCAGTATTAGTTCCAATTGATTATGTAATAGGAGAGGAGACTCCTACAACTTCGGTGGCTTCGTTGGCTGATATTTCTGAACAAAAAAGTACTTCTACAGAGTCGTTAATACTTACTGAAACTAAAAAATATGATTTTAAACCTTTATCTATCCCCGTAGTTTCTGGGTATGCGATGGTAAAAGAAAGCATCCCTATTTTAGATATTTATAACTATTCCGATCTTGAATCTTCATCTTTAGAGGGGTTAACTAATCCAGGCCCATTTGATGGGGTTCGAACGTTAAAAACAACTGGTGAAACGAATGGAAAATTTATAGAAGTAGTACTTCCGCGCTTACCAAATGGCACAAAGGGATGGGTTTTATCTAAAGATGTAGATGTTTTTTATGGGAATAAAAAAATTGTTGTAGATCTTTCTGACCGGACGGCTCGAATAGTTACTTCAGTCAATTGTTCAATTCTTAATCTGTCTGAAATTCCATTAATGGTATGTAAAAACTTGAATGACCAAGTGCTTGTTGAAGTGCCAGTGGCAATCGGTAAAGAATCTACTCCTACACCTGTTCTAGAGGGGATCGTTGATGTTTTATGGGAACGATCAAACTCTTCTGTAGAGTTTGGCCCTGTTTATGGAGATCGTTTATTTGGTTTAAATCAACATTCAGAAGTATTAGATAATTTTGGTGGTAAAAGGCCAGCAATTGCCATACATAGCACGTCATCCCCTGAGTTAATAGGGGGGAGAGTTTCAAATGGATGTATTCGTATGAAGCCTGAAGATATAGACATATTTGTAGAACATGTCACATTAGGGATGAACGTACAGATAGTTGAGTGACGCAGAAGAAAAACTTATTAAGGGCCTTCGTAAGGAAATCCTAAATCAGGCGCAGTTACAAGCGGTTGAAATTTGATTCCTGCTTTACTTGCTAATGGTCCACACGTTCCTCCGCGATCAACAACTGGCAAAATCATTACTGGATCAGCCCCTAAGTCACGTACTACTTGTGCTGCTTCTAAAGGAGAAGTCCCTCTTGTGACAGTATCTTCACATATGACTACTTTGTCTCCTGGATGCAAAGAACCAGCTAACCTTCCTTGCACTCCATGATCTTTTGAGTCCTTACGAATACTAAATGAATGTAGTTGTCTTCCCTTAGTTGCTGCGACTGCAGCAATACCAAAAGCAACAGGGTCAGCACCAGCGGTTAAACCTCCTATAGCCGTTACGTCCTCTGGTATTACTTTTAAAGCTGCTTCAGCAATTAGTAGTATTCCTTCGGGTCTACATGCAGTTTGTTTTGCATCACAAAACCAAGTGCTTGTCCGTCCACTTTTGAGAGTGAATTCACCCGTACGGATTGAATACTCAAGTAGATGTTCAACAAGTTTTTCAAAAGTTGTGCTCATTAAATATGACCTTACTGTTGGAGAATGACTTCTCCTAAACCATCAACTAATTCACCAATAACCCAAGCGTTTTTATTATGGCTATCAAGTGTTTGAATTAATTCGTCAGTGTTGTCATGGGTAACTGCAAGCACCATTCCTACGCCCATGTTAAAAACTTGCTGCATCTCATAATCAGAAATATTTCCATGTTTTTGAATTTCTTGAAAGATATTTGGAACCGTCCATGTGTTGGTATCAATAACCGCGTTTACCTTGTTATTTAAAACTCGAGATAAGTTTTTTTCAAGCCCCCCACCAGTTATATGAGCGATTGCATGTATGTCGTGCTTATTTAATGCATCAGTTACAGCAGGAGAATAAATGACGCTTGGTGAGAGCAACTCATCGGCGAGACTATTTTTTGCCCCTACCCAAGCAGGTTGATCGAGAGAAAGCCCTGCTTTCTCTAATAAAACATGACGTGCTAATGAATATCCGTTTGAACGCAAGTTTGGGGATTCAATGGCAATAAGAATGTCGCCTGGGTGAGAAGCTGATCCATCAAGAAGAGAATTCCGTTCAACCGCTCCTACTGCAAAGCCAACTAAATCAAATTGATCATTTTGCATAACTCCAGGGTGCTCAGCCATTTCTCCACCAATAAGAGCACATTTTGCTTCACGGCAACCCTCAGCTATGCCAGTTACAAGTTGTTCAACTATTTCAGGGTTCAAATTACCAACTGCTACATAGTCAAGAAAAAATAGTGGAGTTGCGCCAATACAGACAAGATCATCTACACACATTGCAACAAGGTCTCGGCCAATTGTTCCAAAGCGCTTCGTTAGTCTTGCAATTTCAGCTTTAGTTCCAACCCCATCAGTGGCTGCCACTAAGACAGGGTCTTTGAAAGAAGATTTTGATAAGTCAAAAAGTCCTCCAAACCCACCTATATCTGTTAACACCCCAGGCTGGAAAGTTGATTGAACAATAGGCGTGATGCGTTTAACCGTTTCTTCTCCAGCTTCAATATCAACTCCCGCTGAAAGGTAGTCGCTGCTCATATCAAGACCCTTTAAATTTCTTTAAAGCTTGTTCTGCTGGAGAAATACTTATCTCTTCAGAAAATAATTGAGTATTTTTATTGGAATATTCAACTGGGTTTTGTAATTCAAGTAATTGTTTAGTGAGATTTACTGGAATATCAATTGGGTAATCCCCTGTAAGACATGCCGAGCAAAAACCTGCTCCTACCGCGCCAGTTGCCTCTACTAAATGATCTAAATCTAAATATGAAAGAGTATCTACATTCAAATATTCCCGTATCTCATCAACAGTAAGGTTGGCGGCCAATAATTCACTGCGACTTCCCGTGTCCATTCCATAGAAGCAAGGCCACCGATAAGGAGGTGAAGAAATACGCATATGCACTTCTTTTGCTCCAGCTTCTCGAAGCATGTGGATCATTGCTCGAGTTGTAGTTCCTCGGACTATGGAATCATCAACAACTACAATACGTTGTCCCTCAATAGTGTCACGTAATGGATTTAGTTTCATTCGCACTGCCGCAGCTCGCATTGATTGCGTTGGGGCTATAAAGGTGCGCCCTATATACCTATTTTTCACTAATCCTTGGCCATAAGGAATGCCTGATTTACGGGCGTATCCCTCTGCTGCAGGAATTCCAGACTCTGGAACACCCATAACTAAATCAGCATCTACAGGAGCTTGTTTAGAAAGAAACTCTCCCATACGTACTCTTGCGTGATGTACTGATTGTCCATATAAAAAAGCATCAGGGCGAGCGAAATAAACAAACTCAAAGAGACACAATTTTGGATCAATCAAATCTGCATCAAAAGGCCAAATAGAGCGGCACCCTTCACTGTCAATTATTACAGTTTCTCCTGGACTGATTTCACGAATCATATGTGCGCCGATTACATCTAAAGCTGGTGTTTCTGAAGCGAGAACCCACCCATTATCAATTCGCCCAAGACATAATGGGCGAAGCCCGTTAGGATCTCTCACTCCGATAATTTGATTTCGGTCGGCAAGAACGAAAGAAAATGCACCTTTGAGGTTTGGAAGGACTTTGCATAGAGCATTCTCTAATAGAGAATTTTGGTCATCTTCTGAGCAGGAGAGCATTTCATTTGCTAATAGTTCTGCAACAAGGTCACTATCTGAAGTAACGGTCCCTGGGAGCATTCCCGCCTGTGAAGCTAGTTCCTCGGTATTTACTAAATTTCCGTTATGGCCAAGTGCAAATTCAACATGATTAAATCCACGATAAACAGGTTGAGCATTCCTCCAAGTGCTTGACCCAGTAGTTGAGTATCGAGTTTGCCCAATAGCTAAATAACCATCAAGAGTTGCGAGGGTGCGTTCATTAAATACGTTAGAGACGAGACCCATTTCTTTTACAACAGTGAGTGAGTCGCCATCGCTAACTGCCATTCCTGCAGATTCTTGTCCTCGGTGTTGAAGTGCGTATAGCCCGAGATACGTTAAATGAGCTACGGGTTGAGTAGGTGCATAAACCCCGAACACTCCGCATGCTTCACGTGGACTGTCATCTTCTTCAGTTTCGAAAATATTGTTGGTAAAAGAAGAGTTGAAGGGCACTTTGTTCATCTTAGGCCCAGCAGATTTTAAAGTTAATCATTGGCTGCTTGTCCCGACTCCAAACGTGTCAGGAAGCTTGTTAAAAAAAGCTGCTTGTAGATCGCTGAGTGAAACATTCATCATGTCTTTAATTTTGAATTGATCACCGGTTGCTAATCCGAGGCGGACGACTGGGACACCTCTTTCTTCACAAAGAGTTAATACATCTGCTAGTAGTTCTGGGTCAACGGCAACAACTGCGCGACTAGGACCTTCTCCAAAGAGTGCTTGGTGATTTGGGGTTCTCGCTATTGAAATCCCAATAGATGATTTTGCAGACATTTCTGCCAGAGCGACTCCAAGCCCTCCTTCAGAGAGATCATGAACTCCGGTAATCAATTCTGTGGCTACTAAAGTACGGACAGTTTCAGCAACTTTAAGGTGCATTTCCAAGTCCAACTCTGGAAGTTCGCCACAAACTGCTCCGTGGCTGGCAGCCCAAAGTGAGCCACCAAGAGTAGAAGTTTCAGGCCCAATAAGTAGTAGATGGTCTCCTTCTGTCATCTGTGCTCCGGGTGGACGTTTTTTTAGATCATCAACTAATCCGAGCAGTCCTATTACAGGCGTTGGTGCAATGTTGTTGCCTTCAGACTCGTTATACAAACTTACATTGCCGCCAATAACTGGCACTCCAAAAGAAACACACGCATCGCTCATTCCATCAATAGCTTCAGAAAGTTGCCACATCACTTCCGGGTGTTCAGGGTTCCCAAAGTTAAGGCAATTCACTACAGCGAGAGGGCGAGCTCCAACGCAAGCTAGATTGAGTACCGCTTCTGCCACAATCATCGCAGTTCCAATTTTTGGGTTTATTGCACACCAGCGGTGATTTCCATCTGTTGTTATTGCGAGTCCACGTCCTGTTTCTTTTCCACTCTTTGGATGTTTAAGGCGTAACACGGTTGCATCATCACCTGGCCCTACCACAGTGTTTAAGAAAAGTTGGTGGTCGTATTGTTGATAAACCCAAGCTGGATCAAATAATAGATTTAAAAGTTCACTTGCTGTGTCAGTTGGAGGGTTTAATTCGTCTCCAGAAAGTCCTTTGGGTTCTTCTGGCTTCTTTTTTGGTCGATCATATAAAGGGGCATCATCATGAAGTGAACTAGCGGGTATATCTGCAAGAATTTTACCGTTGTCTTCACTGAGAATTCTAAGTGAATTACCGTTTGTTACTTTTCCAATAACATTCGCTTGTACTTCCCATTGGTTTGAGATTTCTAAGACTCGTGTCAAGTCTTTAGGTTCAACGATTGCCAGCATGCGTTCTTGAGATTCGCTAGTCATTATTTCGTAGGGGTCCATATTTAATTCGCGACAGGGAACAGCTGAAATGTTGACATCCATACCAACTCCTCCGCGAGAAGCTGTTTCGCTTGTAGCGCACGTCAACCCAGCTCCACCGAGATCTTGAATCCCTATCACCAGTTTTTCATCTAATAAAGCCAAGCAAGCTTCAATAAGACGTTTTTCTTCGTATGGATCTCCAACTTGGACACTTGGCCTTTTTGCGCTGTCATCCTCTTCTGAAAAACCTGCTGAAGCAAGAACACTCACTCCTCCAATACCGTCTCTTCCTGTTGAGTTACCAAGGAGTACAGCTAAGTTTCCTACACCTGATGCTTGACCAAGTACTAAACGGTCAGTTGGTAAAACTCCAAGACAAAGAACGTTTACTAAAGGGTTTTCCTTATAAGTCAGATCAAACACTGTTTCTCCACCGACAGTTGGTACCCCAACGGCATTTCCATAACCGGAAACTCCGGAGACAACACCTTCAGCTATCCATTGGCTTTTTGGATCATTAATGGGGCCGAAGCGTAAAGGATCCA
>CAJXEU010000082.1 GCA_913052525.1 uncultured Actinomycetes bacterium | reverse complement strand
CGGGGGGACTCGAACCCCCATGCCTTGCGGCGCCGGCTCCTAAAGCCGGTGCGTATGCCAATTTCGCCACGTCCGCAGGCTTTGAGCTAAAGGCTTATCGCCTTTTTGCTGTTTGGTTAATGCATTTCTCCGCGACGAACAATAACTTGATCAATAATGCCATAGTCACGAGCCTCCTCGGCGGTGAACCAGCGGTCACGGTCGCTGTCAGCTTCAATTGTTTCGACTTTTTGTCCGGTGTGTTCCGCTATTCGTTCTTGAAGCATTTTTTTGGTGTAAGCCATTTGTTCAGCTTGGATAGCTATATCGGAAACCTGACCGCGAACGCCACCTAAGGGTTGATGCATCATGATGCGTGCATGGGGGAGTGCGTAGCGTTTACCGGGAGCACCAGCACATAGTAGGAATTGTCCCATAGAGGCACCGAGGCCCATACAGATTGTTCCTACTTCAGGTCCGACGAATTGCATGGTGTCATAAATGGCCATTCCAGAAGTCACTGATCCACCTGGTGAATTGATATATAACCAAATTGGTTTCTCAGAGTCTTGAGATTCGAGAAAAAGCATTTGAGCGCTGATGTAGTTAGCGACTTCGTCATTGACATCGGTTCCAAGAACGATTATTCGATCTTTAAGAAGGCGGCTAAAGACATCAAAACGACCATCCTGGGCAGTGTCTGCGTTGGAAGTGATCGTAGAGTCAGTTATCAAATGTTCAGTCATGTAAAGCAGGCTATCGCGATGTGAGCATAGGACACATAAGTATTTTCACGTTCAAGATCTCGCTTCTTCTGCTCGTTGTCTTAGATCGGTCGTGGCGTGGGTTAATCCCTCAGGATCGCGAAACAAGGCGCTCCCTGAAACGAAGACGTTAGCACCGGCTTCAGCAGCTGCGACAATGGTTGATGGTCCTATTCCTCCATCAACTTCAATATCGCAATCGTAACCTTCAAGCATTTCAGCGATTCTCTTCACTTTGGATTCCATTGCAGAAATATAGGATTGTCCACCAAAGCCAGGATTCACTGTCATTACGAGAACCAAGCCAAGAAGGTCTCGAACTTGACTTATAGATTCTGGAGGAGTGTGGGGGTTGAGAGCAACAGCAGGAGTAGCTCCTAGATCTGCGATAGTTGCCAGAGTTCGGTGCAGATGTGTGCAAGCTTCTACGTGAACAAGAATTGTTGAACAGCCTGCCTCTATGTAGCGAGGAATAAGCAGGTCAGGGTCAACCACCATGAGGTGCGCTTCGAAATCTATAGAAAGCAAAGGTCTAATTGAGGCAACAACGTCAGGGCCTACTGTCAGATTTGGAACAAATACACCATCCATGATGTCCCAATGGATACGGTCAACTCCCGCTTCTTGGAGGGACAAGCATTCTTCTCCTAGTCGCGAGAAATCAGCTGGGAGGATAGAGGGGGCGATAAGTACAGGTCTACTCATAACGTTGACGTTACTCCTTTGATCTTGCAGGTTGGCGACGGAATCGAAGATGTTCAGGATATGGATAAAAATCCGGTAACTGGTTGTTGGAAAGTTGAGTTTGAACATCTTTCCAAAAATCTGGAGAGAAGAGGTCTCCGTGCACAGTTTTGAATCTTTCCCATATTTTTTTGGCTATACCTGAGGGGAAAGCCATAAAAGTTGGGAATTGTTCTGGGAACACATCTCCTGGTTCAACAGCAAACCAGGGTTGAGACCTCATTTCCTCTTCATAATTGTCTGTTTGAGGGGTTTCTCTAAAGCGACAATCTTCCAGAAGACATATTTCGTCGTAATCATAAAAAACTACGCTTCCGTGTCTAGTGACACCAAAGTTTTTAGTGAAAAGATCACCTGGCCAAATATTTGCGGCAGCGAGATCCTTGATGGCGGCTCCCCAATCAAGGGCGGCAGCTTCTGCTTTGTCGGTGGACATTTCCCGCAGGTAGAGATTAAGTGGATAGACCTGACGTTCGGTATACAGATGAGATATCACTACTTGATCTCCAACCAAACGAACAGTTTTACTTGCTTCAGTCAACAGTTCTTCAAGCAAGTCAGGGTCAAAGCGATCGGCGTCAAAAGATAGATTCTCAAACTCTTGCGCATCAACCATTCGACCGACACGATCATGATGGTAAACCAATTTGTAGCAGTCTTTTATGGCTTGATGAGTGGTGTTCTTTGGAGGGTCAAATCGATCTTTAATAACTTTGAAAACCACATTGAAAGACACCAAAGTGAAAACAGCCATAACCATTCCTGGGGTGCCTCTCGCTCGAATGAATTTGTCGTTCGAGTTTTGCATATTTCGGTAAAGGGCCCGATAGAGACTGGTTTTACCATGCTGGTTAAAGCCAAAAGCTGTATAAATCTCCGAAATTGATTTGAGCGGAAGCATTGATTTGATGAATCCCACCAGTTCAGAAGGTTGAGACCATTCCACGAAAAAATATGATCGCGTGAAACTGAATAGGCGGCTGGCTTGTGATTCAGTGAGAAGAACAGTGTCTATAGATAGGCCGCCTTCGTTATGGATTATGGGAATCACTATTGGAGTGAGACGATTCAAATATCGAAGCCTTCCAACAAGATACGCTCCTTTATTGCGGTAAAAGACGGGACGAAGCATGTCTATGTTGTCTAAATCAAGGTTGTCCCAAGCATCTAGCAAGAAAGCATCAACTTTTGCTGCTACTTTTTTAGCGTCAGATTCAAGGTCCATCCAAGGAACTTCAAATTCGTAAGATTCCAGAATTGAGCGCATAAGAGCAGCTGAATCTCGAGTTCTAGTCCACGTGGAAAATAAATTTGATTCACCTTCGCTTTTAGGAAGAGTGGAAGCCCCGAACCATCGAAGCTCAACGTCGTTATCAATGCCGATGGTTGTGAAAATTCGCCGCGTTACTGAGTTGAAGAAAGTTTCTGAGAGATCAAGGTCTGATCTCCCCGATATGCGACGTCGATAGTGGAGCCGGGCTGCTCGCCATAGTCCTCGTTGATCAGGTAAAGATTTGAGTGTCTCCTCAATAGAAGACACAGTAGTATTTACTTCTTTTGTATGAATCCCAAGTCGCTGGACTGCTTCTTGGTCTTGATTGGACCATTCTTGATGAGCGAAGTGCTTGCCGGCGCGGCGAGTTATTTCTTGAAAAGACGTGATGTATTTGACGTAACCATCGTGAATAGTGTCGGCTATTCCGACAGCTATTTGGTCAAAGTCTTTTGAACTCTCGTCGCTCATGTAGCTTCCTGTCTATTTTTCTCTCTAAATAGGTATAACACTTTTTCGACCACTAGCCTGCCCGAATATGAATACTCTAAATGATCTTAAAGACAGGTTTCCGGGATTATCCAATGGATGGGCACGATTTGATGGCCCGGCAGGAACTCAAGTAGTAGATACGGCAATAGAAGCCATGTCTGAGTGGCAACGCAGCGGTAATAATGCAAACAGTCACGGTTCTTTTCCAGCAGCAGAAGCATGCGATGCATTGGTTGAACGAGTAAGTGAAACTATGAGCCAACTTTTGGGGGCTGACCCTGAAGGTATGGTTTTTGGCCCTAGTACGACAGCGAACTTGATGGCTTTAACACGTGCGGTTAGTAAAACGTTGTCGCCGGGAGACGAAATCATATGCACGACCCTTGATCATTCAGCGAATGTTTCTCCCTGGAAAATAGCGGCAGAAGAAGCAGGAGCACATGTGTATATGGCACAGATGAATGGAAAAACAGGTCGGCTGCCGACAGAAGCAGTAGCGGGTCTATTGACGAATAAAACGAAATGGGTTGCGGTTTCAGGTGGTTCCAACGCGATAGGAACAATGCCTGATATTTCTAAAATCACTGAGATCGCACATCAAAACGGGACTCGTGTCGCGGTAGATGGGGTGCATCGGACACCTCACATTAAAACTGATATTACAGCTATAGGTTGTGACGTTTATGCGACGTCGTCTTATAAGTGGTATGGGCCCCATGCAGGAGTTCTTTGGATCGCTTCGGATCTTCTATCTGAATTGCCGGCTTACAAAATTCGTCCTGCTCCATCTATAGGTGCTGGAAGATGGCAATATGGGACTCCTTCTTGGGAAACACTCGCGGGCATAGAAGCTGCAGGACAGTTCCTATTGGAAGTTGGCATAGAAAATATAAGTGAATATGAACAGAAGCGATTTGAGCGTCTCCTTTCTGGTCTATATGACATGCCGAAAGTGCGTGTAGCGGGTGTTACTGGTCCGGACGATGTGGCTGATCGTGCGCCTACATTAATGTTTTTAGTGGAGGGGTTATCTCCAGAAGACGTAGCGAAACATTTGGCTGAATCTCAGGTGGCTGTCTGGAATGGACATAACTATGCCCTTGATGCGATGGAACCCTTAGGCCTAGATCAAGATCAAGGAGCAGTCCGAGCAGGAGTTACTGCATATATAACGGATGCTGACGTGGATCGACTCTTAGAAGCAGTTTCGTCTCTCTGAAATACGTAAGCCACTAACCGGTCCGCTGTTCGTCGTAGGGTAAAGTTCAGAGAAGATGTTGAGAGGAGGTGGAGTATGAGTGAACGACTAACACAGTACAGTCATGGCGCTGGTTGAGGCTGCAAGTTCGCTCCGAGCGAACTGGCGCACGTCGTGCGTCGACTGACTCCAACAAAAAATCCTGATCTCCTCATAGGGGCGGTAACCGGTGACGACGCTGCTGTTTGGCGTCTTGATGACGACCGAGCTTTAGTGGTTACCGCAGATTTCATCACTCCTGTGGTTGATGACCCTCGAACTTGGGGACAGGTGGCAGCAGTTAACGCTGTTTCAGACGTTTATGCGATGGGAGGGAAACCTCTTCTAGCGTTAAATTTGGTCGGCTGGAACAGTGCAGAATTATCAACCGATCTTTTAGCGGAAGTTCTGCTGGGTGCTCAAGACATAGCTGAACAAGCTGGATTTGTTATAGCGGGCGGGCACACCGTTGATGACCCTGAACCAAAGTTTGGACTTGCTGTTGTCGGACAGGCGCACCCTGAACAGCTTTTAACAAATGCTGGTTTTCATGCCGGACAAAAACTACTTCTTAGTAAACCTTTAGGTGTCGGAGTGATCACGACCGCGATAAAGAGTGGTGCTGCCCCTGAAGAAGTAATGAAAGAAGCTATGGAATCTATGGTTCTTTTAAACGACAAAGCTTCTGAGATTGCTCTCAAATCCGGTGCTACAGGAGCAACCGACGTAACCGGTTTCGGCTTATTAGGCCATTTAGGTAGAGCCTTAGAAGAATCTGGTGTCGGAGCTCAAATCCATACAGAAAACGTGCTGTTTTTGCCAGAGACCCACAAATTGGCTGAAGAGGGGTTCATTCCTGGTGGAAGTCAACGCAATCTGGAATGGTTAAGTGATCGACTTGATGTTGGTGAATGCACCGAGATTGAAGTGTTACTGCTAGCAGATGCGCAAACTTCCGGAGGGTTGCTCTTCGGCGTTGATGAAAACAAAGCTTCAGATGCCTTAGATGAACTCACTGCATCCGGCCATAGTGCGTCAATTATTGGTTCTGTGATAGACGGAGATGGGGAAATAATCCTCAAATAAAGCCAATTAATGAACGGGCTTAAAATTTAATGAAGTGATTTGGAGCAAAATTATGGAAGAAGAGGGATGGGAGTCAGAACTAGAAGAACTTCGAACTCGTGAAGCTTTCGTAGAAAGAATGGGTGGCGAAGAAAAAGTAGATCGCCAACGAGAACGCGGAAAATTAAATATCCGTGAACGCATCAGTAAACTCTTGGATAAAGACTCATTTCATGAAATAGGAAAAATTTCAGGCAGACCCACCTATGACGATGAAGGAAACCTAATAGACCTTCAGGCAGCAAATTTTATTTTCGGTCGCGGAGTTATTGATGAACGACCAGTGGTGGTCGCTGGTGATGATTTCACCGTTCGTGGAGGAGCAGCAGATGCATCAATTCCGGCTAAGCAAGTTGCTGCAGAAAGAATGGCTGGAGAACTTCGACTTCCAATCATCCGGTTGATAGATGGAACTGGAGGGGGAGGGTCCGTTAAATCTTTAGATTCTGACCCGACGAAAAAGAAAGAAACCACTGGAGGGCATGGGGGAGGAGCGAGAACCTATGTGCCGGCGGTAATTGGATGGGAACACGCCATCACTAATCTGTCTACCGTTCCTGTAGTTTCTCTTGCTCTTGGACCAGTAGCGGGCTTAGGGGCGGCACGGATGGTGACAAGTCACTATTCGATAATGGTGAAAGAACTTTCTCAAATGTTTGTTGCTGGCCCACCAGTAGTGAATCGATTAGGCGGGGAGCAAGTAGACAAAGAAAGCCTTGGAGGTAGCCGGCTTCAAACTCGCAGCGGAGCTATCGATGACGAAGTTGGTTCTGAAGAAGACGCTTTTGAACA
>CAJXEU010000081.1 GCA_913052525.1 uncultured Actinomycetes bacterium | reverse complement strand
AAGTTGCTGCAACAATTATCAAAGCGTCTCATCGAACGATTCTGTTCTCTCGAACAAAATGGGGTGCCGACAAACTAGCTGGCAAACTTGTAGAAAATGGAGTCAGTGCAGCTCCGATTCATGGAGATTTGCGACAGTCTCAGAGAGAAAAATCTTTAGCAGACTTTGCAAAAGGCAAAGTCCAAGCTTTAGTAGCAACTGATGTAGCAGCACGAGGAATACATATAGACGATGTTGATGTAGTAATTCATTACGACCCCCCCTCAGATGCGAAGACGTACGTGCATCGCTCAGGGAGAACAGCCCGAGCAGGGGAATCAGGCGTAGTCGTAAGTTTGGTTCTATGGAATGAAGAAATGGAAGTTCGTAAATTGATGCGACGACTTGGAATGAAACATCCGATTGTGGAAGTTTTTTCTAATGACCCTCGATTAAATGATTTAGCAGCATGGGATCCCACAGTTGATGCGGCTTAGGACATAAAAGACTCTGATGAGCTCTTTCCCGACACATTTACCTGAAATGCTCGCCCTTGTAGCTAAGTCAAAAGGTGGGCCACGTTTCCTTGATGTAAATGGTGAAGAAGTAAGAACAACGAATCACGCTTTTATCTTTGATGAGAGTCTGTTGTTAGCTGAAACATACGAAAAACTTCTAACTTCTAGAACAAGAAAAACAGTGGGGGCTTTTTATACTCCTATAGACGTCGCTAAAAAGCTCACTGAAGTCGTTGTCTGTCAAGGACCAGTGGTAGACCCCGCATGTGGCGGAGGAATATTTTTGCTTTCAGCAGCAAAACAACTTGCAGCACTCGGCGGTGACCCAAAAGAGATAGCAAGAAATCAGATATTTGGCGCAGATACAGACGAATGGGCAGTCGCAGTTTGCCGTTGGGAGTTAGCGCACTGGGCAGGGGTAGATCCCAAAGAGGTCAGAGGCATTGTAGTTGCGGACCCTTTGATTGAAAAACCTTCAGATTGGCCACAACTTTTCGGATCTGTTGTTGGTAACCCACCGTTTTTAAGTCAACTTCATACAACGACGGTAAGAACGTTGGAGCGTCGAAACGATCTTCGCTCTCGTTATGGAAATTTAGTGAAGGCTTATACAAATGAAGCTTGGCTTTTTCTTGCTTTAGGTTTAGATTTACTTGCACCAGAAGGACAAATGGCACTTATTCAGCCTCTTTCTCTAATAGCGGCCAGAGATGCTTTGGAAATAAGAAAAAAAATTCTTACAGACGCTTCACTCATCGGGCTTTGGGTGGATCAATCCACTGTTTTTGTAGGCCGTACTGAAGTCTGTGCACCAATTGTTAGGAAAGCGATTTTAGAAGAAAGTGAAGTGCTTCGATATGTTGGTCGAGAAATTGAAAAGGTCGCTTCAGTTGAGCGCCCATCAGATCCAAGTAACTGGGGAGAGTTAATAGCAGACCTCGTCGGACTACCGGATGCAAAAATTGTTAGTTCAGGAACTGTTGAACATAAAGCTTCTGTTACATCAGGGTTCCGACAGCACTTTTATGGTTTAGTTCCTGGTGTAAGTGAACTAAAAGAAGAAACGATTATAAATCCATTGATTACCACGGCCATGGTTGATCCTTTTAATTGTTTATGGGGGCAAAAATCTGTCCAATTTGATGGAAAGAAATGGAAACAGCCAGTAGTTGATCTTCAGAAAGTTGCTGAATTTGACCAAGCCGTGGGTGAGTGGATGCGTGTCCGTCAAAATCCAAAACTTTTTATTTCAACTCAAACCCGAGTCATTGAAGTAGTGGTAGATGAAAAAGGCGACTGGATTCCTTTGACTCCTCTAATTATTGTGCAGCCATACGAACAAGACTTATGGGCTCTCGCTGCTGCGCTCTCGGCTCCGGTAATAAGCGCTTTAGCAGCACGGCAAGCAGCAGGAGCTGCCCGCTCAGTTAGTCGAATCACTCTCTCCTCAAAACAGTTATCAGATTTACCACTTCCGTCGGACAGAAAAGCTTGGGAAGAAGCGATAGAGATAGCACAAATGATAAATGCTTCGACCAGTAAAGATCTTAAAAAGTCTTGGTTGTTGTTTGGTGAAACGATAAATCAGGCATACGGAACAAAAAATGATGATTTGATTTCTTGGTGGTGGGATCGTCATCCAGCGTCTCGTAAACAGAATAAATAAAACTAATGACCGTCTGACGGTTCTTTCCGTCTACACTTTATAAAGGCATTACGAGTGGTCTGGTTAAAACTAGATCCGGCAACCTGGGAGGACACCCAAGGTGCCCGCTCATCCGCAAGGAAGAGAATGTGGTCCCAAAGGGGCAACAAAGTGTCCGGTGTTGACAAAGTCAACCTCCGGTCGCCGGGTTCCGGTGGATCTCCCCACCAACATGACTGAATCTGAAGACTTAATCCAAGACGGACAAGATCCGGCTCAATCACATACATATCCGCGCCCCCTTGCAAAAGATCTTCCAGTTACTGGTGCTTGGCAAGAAGGCGATCCAGAAGGAAATCGTCAATTCACGAAAGTTCACCCAGAGAGAAGTTTTGCGCTTGAAGGCGGTGGTGTTCTTGAAGAAGTAACGATGGCGTATGAAACATGGGGTGAACTTTCCCCTAAAGGCGACAATGCGGTTCTGGTTTGTCATGCATTAACTGGGGATTCTCATGCTTTTGGAGAACATGGAGAGGCTCACCCAACTCCTGGATGGTGGAATGGGGTAATTGGTGAAAGCCAAGGGCTGAACCCAAACGAGCATTTCATAGTCTGTATCAATGTCCTCGGAGGTTGCCAAGGTTCTACAGGCCCAGCATCAATCAACCCGGCCACCGAGAAACCGTATGGATCCTCTTTCCCGGTTATTACCACCCGGGACATAGTACGAACTCAAGCAGCGGTCGCTGATCACTTAGGCATAGACCAATGGCGCCTTGTAGTGGGTGGATCTATGGGTGGCATGCAAGTACTTGAATGGGGAATCATGTACCCAGATCGCGTCAGAGCGTTAGCGCCACTAGCTACCGCATTAGCTGCTTCACCTTGGCAAATAGGGTGGAGCGCAGTAGGTAGAAGCGCATTAGTACTAGATCCACTTTTTAGAGGTGGCGATTACTACGAAGCCGAAGCAGGAGACGGGCCTCACTCAGGGCTTGCCACCGCCCGAGCTATAGCTCAAATACATTACCGGAGCCCTAACTCGTTTGCTGAACGTTTTGGGAGAGAAGTAGTCAATCCGAAAAGCATTTATGGGCTATGGGATCAATACCAAGTTGAGTCATATTTGGATTATCAAGGAGAAAAACTAGTTCGGAGATTTGATGCGAACAGTTACTTAGTTCTAAATAGAGCAATGGATTTACATGACGTTGCTCGAGACCGAGGCAGTGTCAATGAGGCAGTATCCCGTTTAGCTCGAGTACCAGTGTTGACGTTAAGTATTACCTCTGATTATTTATATCCACCGAACCTTCAAACAGAAATCTTTGAAGCCGTCAAAGCTATTGGAGGAGAGTGCACTCATCAAATAGTAGAAAACGGCAACGGGCATGATGGATTTCTTTTAGCAACTGAAGATGTTTCAAGTCATATAGCAAAATTTTTAGAAGATATATCTGCTTAGCAATTTGCTTATATCTCTTAGTGTGTTCAATAAAATGATGTATGCCAGAAATTTTAGAAATTGAGGCGTATCGCCGGTTAGCTGAACACGTTGTTGGACGTGTTGTCACCGAGGTTATAACACCAGATCATTGGTATTTAAAAGGTGGTGCAACTACGGATGACTTTGTGGAAAATTTAGTTAATCGACGTTTCACAAAAACGAGGCGAATAGGAAAACTTCTACTCCTTGATTCTGGGGGACCAACTTTAGGTTTGCGATTCGGGATGACCGGCAGATTATTTGTAGATGGTCAAGCCGCTGTAGAGCAACTGGAATGGGGGAGTCGGCGAATAAACCCGTTGTGGCATCGGTTTATTCTTAGATTCAAAGGAGGAGGAAATTTAGTAATGGATGATCCTCGCCGGCTTGGAGGAGTTGAATTGGATCCGGAAGAAGACAAATTAGGTCCTGATGCATGGGCTATTGAGGTAAATGATTTACGTCAGATTTTATCAAACTCTTCTACTGCTTTGAAGGCGAGGCTTTTAGATCAGTCACGTATAGCTGGATTGGGGAACCTTCTCGTAGACGAAATTTGTTGGCGTAGTCAGCTTGACCCTAGACGGTCAGCGGGTTCTCTTGAAGATGAGGAAATTAAGGTCTTAAAGAAAACAATTCGTAAGGTGCTCGATCAGTTGGATAAACGAGGAGGTTCCCATATGGGAGATTTCTTTGAATATAGAAATCCTGGAGGGATTTGCCCATTAGATGATGAACCATTAAAGCATTCAAAAATAGGTGGGCGAACAACGTGGTGGTGCCCTTTACATCAGCGTTAATGGGTTACTCCGACTAACCTAGATTAAGAAGAATTGAGGGTAGAACAGTGAAAGTTAAAAAAAGTAAAAAAGTTTTTGCTGTAATAGTAATCCTGTTTTCTTTGACAATTCTTTACTCTGGTTCTGCATCAGCTGAAGTTACGACGGTAGATGCAGATTCATCGGCGGTTGATGGAACCACCGATGATCGTGTAGACGACATTGTGCTTACACTTCGAATCATTGCTGGTGTTGTTCTTGTTGCAACGATCGGATTTTATTGGCATACCCGACCTAGTCGTCGTCTTCAGACTGCTATTGATAGAGGAGAAGTTGATGGGTCTCCTCATAAGTCGCGTAAGTCGAGGTATTCTTTTCATTTCAATATTCCTGATGATGAATCTTCACAATCATCTAATGAACTCTTAGCTAAGTTATTAGATGAGGAACCGGTAGATGATCTTGAAGGCAAGGAGACTTCAAAAGATGTCTGACGAACTTGATATAAAAGCAATGCTTCAAAGATTCCGCGAAAGAGCCGCTGCGGTACGTAACCGAAATTTACCTCCTATAGGAGGAGAAGAGAGGCAAATGTTTTTAGAGCAGGCGCAAAATGATTTTCAAGATTTTGCCATAATCGGAGATGCAGAAGCCGTTCTTGAAGATGGGATTTTGACTCTTAAAGTCGATCTCCGTCCAACTGATTAATCAAATACTTGGCCATAAAGCCGCAACCAATTTCCGCCCATTATCGCGGCTGTTTCTTCTTCAGACATACCTCTAGATTGTAAAGCGTCAGCGATTAATCCAAATCCACGCATTGTTGTTAACCAATCAGGTTCTGGCACTTTCCCGGGTTGAGAAGTAGATCCCGCACCAAAGTTCGTGACCCGTGACCAGCGGCCTTGACGCATCCACTCCAGGTGTGACATTTTTATGTTCCGACTGTGATCGGTACCAATTCCTACGTGTTCGATCCCTACGAGGTCAACGGTGTATGCAATAAGTTCTGACCATTTCTCCGGAGTCTCAGCAAATCCGTCACAAATATTTGGATAAGTAGCTAAACCGATCACTCCGCCTTTCTCGGCGAGAGCTTTGATCAAATCATCTGATTTGTTTCGTACGTGAGGAACAAATCCATCTGGATTGGCATGAGTAACAGCCACTGGCTTCTCAGAAGTTTCAATCACATCTAAACCTGTCCGCTGTCCAACGTGTGAGAGATCAATCAAAATACCGCAGCGGTTGAGTTCTGAAACGAGTTCTACTCCGGCACGACTTATTCCACTATCGGCAGGTTCGTAACAACTGCCTCCATACTCGTTTTGATTGTTGTATGTCAATTGAAGAACTCGAACTCCCATATCAGCAAAAAGTTCAACGAAACGTATATTTCCATTAAGAGCTGTGGTGTTTTGATAACCAACAACTAGAGCGCAACGCTCCGAGGCGACAATTTCGTTGATTTCTTCTGCATTGTGAGCAATAGCGACCAAATCTTCGTTTTCGCGAACAACGTCACGAAAGCGGCCCAGAGTGTCCATTGATTCAAGGGCATCTTCCCAAAACCCGAGACTAACTGTTATACAGTTGAGGCCTCCGTCTACAACTTCTTGAAAAACTTCTCTATCGAAGATACTGCAGTTCAAACCGTCAGCGAAAAACATACTTAGCTCCAATGCCTATTCCCGAACAAGTAGAGAATACTACATTGAGGAAAATTCCAAGACTCCGACAAACATCATGGTGGTTTAGATAAAGAGAGCGACAAGAGGCTAAATTTGTTGTTAAGTCGGATAAAGTTACGACGCACGCGGACGTAGCTCAGTTGGTAGAGCATCACCTTGCCAAGGTGAATGTCGCGAGTTCAAATCTCGTCGTCCGCTCAAAATAAAAGACAAGACAGAAACAGGATCTGACCTGTATGAATTGGCTCAAAGTGTGCCAGCTACAAAAGTGTAGTTTCTGAATTAGTTACCTTAAGTTGCTACTTATAAACGCCAATTAGACAAAATAGACGTATCTACACGTGTGAGGAACACAGAGTAGGCTGTTTTTAATGATGAGCATCAAAAAATCTCTATTTTTGACAGTCCTGTTGCAGAGTACTGTCTTATTCGGATGTTCATCAAACACCGGTTCGGTTGATTCGGTTGATTCGGTTGATTCGGTTGATTCGGTTGATTCGGTTGAT
>CAJXEU010000080.1 GCA_913052525.1 uncultured Actinomycetes bacterium | reverse complement strand
TAAAGACGAGAATTGCGCATCTCTTCAGGAAGTCCGGCTGCATACTCTGAAATCTCGGTTAAAGAGACATAACTATCTACTATTTCAAGACCACTTTGTGCAAGAGAAGTTTGGGCATCTCGTAGCCTCCATAAGTCGTTACCTAAAAGCATGAACGCTATGTCTGCTTTGTGTCCCAATATCACTGCGGAAACGAGTTGGTCTCCTTGTTCAATGATTTTCTTTGCTGCCTGTATTACAGCTTCTCTGTCCGTTGTCCGTCCAGATTGATCATCGCCTTTTTGGTTTGTCTTACAAAAAAGATGCAAAACGGCCAAACCTGTCGTGGGGGAAATTGATTCATTCATGACTTAGGAGTCTACGGACCGCTTTACCTTTCGTGAACAGGAAGTAAGTTCAATCTTCATTGTAAATGTTTAGGCGTGAACCTCGGGCAAACCCTGCGAGTTGTAAACCTGCTCTATTTGCAGTTTCTACCGCCAAAGCAGATGGTCCACTTACCGATATCAATGCTGTAAATCCTGCAGCCCAAGCTTTTTGAACCATTTCAAATGATGCTCTGCTGCTAACCCAAAGCCCTAGATTCTCTGCGGGAAGTTTTTTATCAAGAAGTAGTTTGCCGACAACTTTGTCTACAGCATTGTGTCTTCCTATATCTTCACGTAAAAGTATCAAATCCCCTGTCCTGTTAAACGCAGCGGCCGCATGAACTGTGCCAGTAGCGGTAAATAAGTTTTGTTGTTCAGTGATTTGAGTTGCAACGGTAGATATAACACTGAGATCAAATGGTTCAGTTTCTAATGTGCTGAGTCGTTCACAAAGTTGATCTATTGCTTCGGTTCCACATATCCCGCATGAAGAGGAGGAGGGCCCTAGCCGAGGTGTAGGTGGCTCTGCTATCCCACCTGTATCAACAGTGATGTCGTTATATTCAGATTCACTAGCAAGGCCTTGGCCACAGTAACGAACCGACTTTATTTCCGCTTTTCCTAAAAGTCCTTCGGTGAAACAAAACCCTGCAGCTAACTCAAAATCATCTCCAGGAGTCCGCATGGTTGTAGCTACGAGTTCACCATCAAGTCGAATTGACATTGGTTCTTCCACGATAAGTTCATCTGGAACTCGTCGTAACCCATCAGAATCTACACGTTGGGTGAAAACACGCTTTGTTCGACCTCGTGTCATTGAAACAATCCTTAATGTTTAACTTGCTTCATTTGACCTTAAAGGTAAATTTTGCCAAAGAATAATTGAAACATCAAAAGATGCTTAGATAACTTTCTTTAGAACCCCATATCAGGCATAGCAGGTTCGCCAGCCTCGTCTGGTGCGTCAGCGATAACCGCTTCTGTTGTGAGAAACAATGCAGCGATTGATCCAGCGTTTTGTAAAGCTGAACGTGTTACTTTCGCTGCATCTATCACTCCGGCCTTTACTAGGTCTTCGTATTCTCCTGTAGCGGCATTTAAACCGTTGGAACCTTTGAGATTTCTTACTTTCTCAACTACCACTCCGCCTTCTAAACCAGCATTGACTGCAATCTGATTTAAGGGGCCTTCTAGTGATTTTGCTACTATGCGTGCTCCTGTGGCCTCGTCGTGGCTAAGTCCAGCCCCAGCTTGTTCTGCTGCACTCTGAGCACGGACAAGGGTTACTCCTCCACCTGCTACTACGCCTTCTTCAATTGCTGCTTTTGTAGTGCTTACCGCATCTTCAATACGATGTTTTTTTTCTTTAAGCTCTACTTCGGTTGCAGCCCCGACCTTGAGAACTGCTACTCCTCCAGAAAGTTTTGCTAGACGCTCCTGAAGTTTTTCTCGGTCATAGTCAGAGTCTGTGTTTTCTACCTCTGCTTTAATTTGATTAATTCGACCGGAGATATCTTCGTCGTTTCCAGAGCCTTCCACAATCAAGGTCTCATCTTTGGTGATAAGTATCTTTCTCGCTTCACCCAACATGTCTAAGGTGACTCCGTCAACTTTTAACCCAACTTCTTCTGAGATTACTTGGCCTCCGGTGAGGATTGCCATGTCTTGCAACATGGCTTTACGCCGATCACCAAAACCAGGAGCTTTCACTGCTGTTGAGGTGAAAGTTCCTCGGATTTTATTAACAACTAAGGTTGAAAGAGCTTCGCCTTCAACATCTTCAGCGATTATGACGAGTGGTCTAGATGTTTGCATCACTTTTTCAAGTACAGGTACTAAATCACGAATTGCTGAAATCTTTGATCCCACAAGCAATATGTACGGATTATCTAGGACGGCTTCCATTCGTTCTGGGTCCGTTACAAAATATGGAGAAATGTAGCCTTTATCGAAGCGCATGCCTTCTACTAAGTCCATTTCCATTCCGAAGGTTTGACCTTCTTCAACTGTGATTACGCCGTCTTTACCGACTTTCTCAATGGCCTCAGAAATCATTGCTCCAATTTCTGTATCTGCTGAAGATATTGCGGCAACATTAGCGATTTGTTCTTTATTGCTTGAAACATCAATTGCTTCGCTTCGGATTGATTCAACACAGGCTTCTACTGCTGCTTCTATTCCTTTTTTTATGGACATAGGGTTTGCTCCGGCCGCTACATTTCGAAGGCCTTCACTCACCATGGACCAAGCTAAAACGGTTGCTGTTGTTGTTCCGTCTCCTGCAACGTCATCTGTTTTTTTAGCAACTTCTTTGACTAACTCTGCTCCGATTCTTTCGTATGGATCTTCAAGTTCTATTTCTTTAGCAATAGAAACACCATCGTTTGTGATCGTGGGTGCTCCCCATTTCTTGTCTAAGACAACGTTGCGACCCTTCGGTCCTAGAGTGACACGTACCGCATCTGCAAGTTGATTCATACCGCGCTCTAATGCTCTACGAGCTTCTTCGTCAAAACTTATGATTTTGGCCATTGAAATAGCTGCCTTTCCTGGGACAGGTAGTGATAATTAACATTTCCGATTTTTGGCACTCTTTTAGCGCGAGTGCTAATCCAACCAGCATTCTACTGAGATTGCAACCCAAATCAGTCGTAACTCTTTTTAGAAATTTTGTTTATCTTGGGTTGAAATCTTCTAAAAATTTAGTGACTGCCTGCTGTACACACTTGGTGGTCTCTGTCATAGATAAATGTTCACCAAACTCTTCAGTGAGTGAAATGCTTTGAATTCTGTCTTTAGCTTTTATTTCAATCTGACCTGCTATAGCTAAAATAGGTTTTCCCATTGCTGATGCATATGCAGAAACTCCACCAACAACCTTTCCTTCAAAAGAAGTTTGATCTATTCGTCCTTCTCCTGTGATGACAAGGTCTGTCTTTTCGATGAATTCGTCTAGTTTCAATTCATCGGCGACAAGATCAAATCCATCAACTAGTCGCCCCCCTAAAGCCGCTAGTCCTCCGGCTAAACCTCCGGCTGCGCCCCCATGATTTATTGAAGAGACATCAACTCCAAATCTTTCTTCATATATTTGAACAAGTCGCTTGAGTCGACGTTCCAGCATTTCTACCTCAGCCTTCGTTGCTCCTTTTTGCGAGGAGAACGTTTTTGCTGAATCAACAAAACGCGTCCGCACATCGCAAGCAACCAATATTTCTATCCCGCGATATCTGGCGGGAGAGCCCATCGCTTCGATCGCTCCTAACCCACCGTCTGTGCTTGCTGAGCCTCCCAATCCAACTATGACTCTCGTAGCACCATGTTCAACAGCACTCAAAATAAGCTCTCCTGTACCTGCCGATGTTGCATCTAGAACCTCATTGAATTCGGGGCCACCTATTGTTATTAGACCTGAAGCTTGAGCCATCTCTATAACGGCTGTAGTGCCAGATAATCGCCAAGAAGCTTCTACCAGACTGCCTAGAGGTCCGGTCACCAAAGAAGTTTGGTTTGGTCCACCGAGAACTTCAAGAGTGCCTTCGCCTCCATCTGCCATAGGAAGAACTATCGTTGTTCCTCCATGTTCAGCAACTGCCTTCTCTATAGCAGTTGCTACCTGCAAAGCAGATGCTGTTCCTCGAAATTTGTCTGGTGCGGCTACTACGTGCAAAACGGATTACTCAGAAAGAATAACTCCATCACTACCAAGAATAATTACAACGTCTGCCTGCTCTACCCGGTCAGCTGTCGAATCAGGAACTTCAGGGATGTCAGACATCTGCAAAAGCACATAGGGTAAGTCCGGGGCTAAGTATTCCTGGATGGCTCGAGCTTCTTCAGACATTCCAGTTCGAAAATATATCCCAGTAAGTTCGGTTACATTTGCATTTGCTGCCGGCAAAGTTGTGTAACCCCGAGGGATGAGCATGTCAGTTACCGTTCCTGCGCCACCGGCAATACCAGAACCGTTTGCCACTAGTACCTGAACTTCGGCTGGTGGAGTTGGTGGAAAGAGCGTCGTCGTTGTGCTCGTTGTCGTTTCTCCAGTTATATCCAAAAGGCCAGATTCGTCACCTTCTCCTCCACTGCTCTCGTCCTCAGCGGAATCAGCTTCAGCGACGGTTGTTGTTGGCGAACTACTTGAGGATCCAGCGACATCTGAAGTTGGTCCGTCGATTCCTTTCCATAGAAGCAAAACACCTAGAATTAAAGCAACGCCAATGAGTATCATTCCTCTTGGAACTGCTGCTCCATTGCCTGGCCCAAGACCAGTTCCAGATCTTTTACTTCTTTTTCCGTTACTCATATCTCTTCTCCTGTGGATCCAGTTGAGGATGGTTGTTCCTCTGAGACTGTGTCCAACCTTGCTTGCCGGCGGCGATCTCGTTGTCGTTGAAGTCGCCGAATCACAAGTGGATCATAAATGGCCGCAGCAGGCATATCCAATAGTTCTATTAAAATTTGATGGTATCGAGTGATAGATAACTGGAACTTTTCTTGAATCTGTTGATCTTTTGGTACGTCCACTGTCCACCATGATCGTTCAAACTCTAATATTTCTCGATCTCTTTCAGTAAGTTCCATACCCCTGATCTTCATCTTTTTAGAAGCAATACGCAAGTACCCCCTCCGGTTATGCTCCAGAAGCCCTACGCTTATTACCTCAAGCCCGAGTAGCTCAGTTGGCCAGAGCAGTCGCCTTGTAAGCGTCAGGTCGTCGGTTCGAATCCGACCTCGGGCTCATTTCACACTTTTTGTCTTCGTTCTGCCACATTAAATAACGCAACTGCCGCTGCTGCTGAAACGTTCATAGAGGATAAAACACCTTGCATAGGTATAAATGCCAAACTGTCACAGCGTTCGGAAACCAAGCGGGAAAGACCAGAACCTTCTGCTCCGAGAACCAAAGCAACCCCGCTATCTTCAACTCTGACTTTGTCGATAGGAGAGTTACCAGAAGCATCAAAACCGATTGACCAAATACCTGCTTTTGCTAACCGAGTAAGTGTTTTTGGAAGTCCTGAAACTGAACAGAGTCTCAGATGTTCAATCGCTCCAGCTGCTGACTTAGCGGCAGTAGCGGTAACTCGAGCTGCTCTGTGTTGTGGCAAAATTACTCCCGTCACACCAGCGCATTCTGCTGAACGTAGAATTGCTCCAAGATTTCCGGGGTCAGTAACCCCATCTAGAACTAGTAAAAAAGGTAGTTGACCTTGTGGGCCAAGGAGAAGGAGGTCTTCAAGGTCATAATCATGAAGCGGTGCTGCTGTCGCAATTACTCCTTGCGGAGATTCAGTTTTTGCCATTGACTCAAACTTTCCTCTTGTCACTTCTCTAATAGTCACTTTGGCTTCGTCTGCTAAATCAATAATGTCATCAAGGATTGGTGATGGGTCTAAGTCTCCTGCTAAAACCACTTCTCGTATTCGTCGATTCCCGGCTAGCAAAAGCTCTCTCACTGCTTGCCTTCCTTCTACCCTGTCTCCACCTAGCCCTTTATTTGAATCGCTACTATGTCGGCGCATAGGAGTGGATCCTCTTTGGCTTCGCTGAGTATTTTTTGAATTCTGTGCCGATCTTTTGTTACTTTTTTTCTTCTGGTTACGTGCTGGAACGTTTCCGCGAGAGTTCTTACTCATTTATCGACTCACCAAAGCTACTGCGAAACAAACAATGCCTTCTTCGCGACCTAGAGTTCCAAGTTTTTCTGGACGGCGGCCCTTGACTGTCACAGGAGCGCCCACAGTTTCGCTTAAAAGATTTTCCATTTTTTCTCGGTGAGGAGATAGCTTTGGATTTTCTAAAATAACTGTGCAATCAATATTCGCTATTTTCCAGGAAGCCTCAGTTACTGCTTTTGCTGTATCAGAGAGTAAAGCAAGACTATTTGCTTCTAAAAATTTCTCGTCTGTGTCGGGGTAACGCTCCCCTATGTCCCCTAGTCCAGTTGCTCCAAGAAGAGCATCGATACAAGCATGAGCAACCGCGTCTGCGTCGCTGTGCCCCTCTAAACCTGGGCCATCAAAAACTACTCCTCCTAAAATCATGGAACGATTAGGGTCTTCACTAAATGGGTGGATGTCAAATCCATGACCTACTCGCATCTCAGTCATTTTCTTCTACCTCTTTGAGTATTTGTCTAGCCACTAATAAATCCACGGGATGTGTAATTTTCAGATTATTTGGCTCGCCTTCAATTATCTCTACTTTTACACCTTCTGCCTCTACTTTTGAGGCATCATCTG
>CAJXEU010000079.1 GCA_913052525.1 uncultured Actinomycetes bacterium | reverse complement strand
CTAATCATTGAACATGCTCGGGCAAGAACGTCCTGAGCGAGGAGTAATTATGGTTAAGCCCCTAATCCAAGCAACTGGCAGACGGAAAGACGCGGTGGCTCGCGTCCGCCTTAGAGAAGTGACTGGGGAGCCTTCGGTTACTGTAAATGGAAGAGAGATGGAAGACTATTTTCCTTCAGAAAGCCATCGTCTTTTATTCTTAGAACCACTACGAGTCACAGGGACTGAAGGCACTTATGATATTGATGCGACCTTGCATGGTGGTGGTGTAGCCGGTCAAGCTGGAGCCTTGAGACTTGGTATCGCCCGAGCTTTAGAGGAACTAGATCCAGAGCGACGATCAGCACTGAAAAAAGCAGGTCTACTGACCCGTGATGATCGTAAGAAAGAATCTAAAAAATATGGTCTTAAGAAAGCTCGTAAAGCTCCTCAGTACAGCAAACGCTGATTCGTATTACTTGAGTCAACTCAAGTTGCACTCATAATATTAATTATGACAAATTTATCTTTGACTTTCGGAACTGACGGAGTAAGAGGCAAAGCTGGATCAGAACTTACTGAGGAAATGGTGAAAACGCTTGGAATATGCGCTGCGCCATATTTAGGTTCAGATCAGGTAGTGATTGGGCGAGATACACGAGAATCAAGCCCTTCTTTTGAAAAGGCGCTTGCACAAGGATTCAGTGAAGGCGGCGTAGAGCCTTTTTTGTTGGGAGTAGCTCCTACTCCAGCAGTGGCTCATCTCGCAGCTACAAAGAAAATAGCTGGAGCTATGGTTTCTGCATCTCATAACCCATGGTGGGACAATGGAATAAAATTGTTTACATCAGGTGGACACAAATTAGATGATGTTACGCAGCAACAAATAGAAACTAATTGGCGTAAGAATCTTTCAACGAATATTGCAAGAGCTGAATCGTTTACTTCACTTTCAATAGATTCGTGGACTAATTCTGTGATGAATTCAACCACATCTGAGATTTTTGATGGCATCAAAATAGTTCTTGATTGTGCAAATGGTGCAATGTCAGAATTCGCTCCGGAAGTTATGCGTCATTTAGGCGCTGAAGTCATCGTGATTCATAAAAGCCCGGATGGGAAAAATATAAATAAAGATTGTGGTACTACTCATTTAGCTTCTTTACAGAAAGCTGTAGTAGCCAACTCAGCAGAAGTAGGATTTGCATTTGATGGAGATGGAGATCGTGTCGTTGCTGTCTCATCAAATGGGGTAGTTCTAGATGGTGATCACTTAATAGCGTTGATAGCTATAGACCGTTTTGACGAAGGACGATTAGCCGAAGACACAGTTGTTATCACAATCATGGCAAATCTTGGACTTCGGAGAGCTTTAAGTAAGAGAGGTATCAAAACATTTGAAACACCAGTAGGTGATCGGTATGTCTTAGAAGCTTTAGAGAAAAATAATTGGGATGTAGGAGGGGAGCAGTCTGGACACATAGTGATATCAGAATTAGCGACAACCGGTGACGGGCTTTTAGCCGCAGTTCAGGCGCTTGCAGCGACAAGAAAACGAGGAAAAGAAATTGGGTTATGGGCTCAAGAGCTAGTTCAAAAATCTCCCCAAGTTTTAGTTAATTTACCTGTTGTAAAATCAGGCGCTGACTTAGTCACCCAAGCATCAGACTTAATAGAAGAAATGAAGGAAGAATTAGGGGACAAAGGACGCATAGTGGTGCGTCCTTCTGGAACCGAACCATTGGTTAGAATTATGGTTGAAGCCGTAGATGAAGTTGTCGCCCAACAAACAGCAGACTCGATAAAGGCAGCCATTAGCACTCTCGACAACATCCTTTGAGTTCAATCACATAGAATTCTCTTACAACTTTTAAACCCAACTACTGCAAAGGAGGCGTGATATGTGTGGAATTATCGCAATTGTACGGAAACCTGAGTCACGTATAACTCCAAATTCAGTAGACCTCTTAGAACTTGTTGAGAAGGCGATAGGGCTTTTAAGAGAAGAACAAACCCATGCTATATCTCAGGCAAAAGATTATTTAGAGCAAGTTAATCAACTTCTTCAAGGAACACCTGGCTTGTATGCCCTTATTGACAATGAAAATTTGAGTAGTGATCTTAAAAAACAATTAGAAATTTTACATATAAAAATTGTTCCAAAAATAGAGCAAACACTTCATCAGACGGACATAGATCCAGAAGAAGCAAACGAATTGATTATGGGCTTACGTGATTCAATTTGGGCAATTTCTAATGACCGACTTGCCACATTTGAAAGTGTGATGAATTTAGCATCTCAGTCTCATCCTCCTAGCCGCGCCGGGTATGCAATTCTGCTTTCCATCCAACAAGCTTTAAATGCGATTGATCGGATGGAAGTACGGGGAAGAGATTCAGCGGGTATTCAAATCACTCTTTGGAACTATGAAATAGATGAGGAACAAGACATAGATCATCGCCAAGACCCTTTGTATCGTTCCGGAGCTACGCATCGCACATCAGAGAGATCAGTGCAGTTTGTAGTAAAAGTTGCAGCGGAAATTGGGGAACTTGGAGACAATACTGCAACTTTAAGAAAAAGAATTTTGGAAGATAGTGATCTCACAAAGGCTCTTATTCACGAAAAGGTAAGAGGTTCTATACTCGGCCACACCCGGTGGGCAAGCATTGGTGTTGTATCTGAAGCTAATGCGCACCCATTGGACTCAACTAGAGCTGATGGAGAGCAAACTCCACTTATCACGTCAGTTCAAAATGGAGACATTGATAACTATCTAGAGGTTATTCGCGATGAATCTTTATCATTGTCATCAGATATCACTAGTGACGCAAAAGTCATGCCCGCCCTTTGCTCCTCTTATCTGAAGCAAGGTGATACTCCAAGTGATGCTTTCCGAAAAGCCGTTCAATCATTTGAAGGATCTTTGGCAATAGCTACTTCAATAGCAGAGAATCCAAGCCGACTCTATTTATCTTTACGAGGAAGCGGACAAGGACTATATGTGGGATTCGGGGAAGACGTTACGGTTGTTGCAAGCGAACTTTATGGAGTTGTGGAAATAACTCCTAATTATTTGCGTATGGATGGAGAAATTCCAGCGGATCCACATAATGCAGTAACGAGTCGCGGACAAATCGTTGAGATAGATGGAGAACAGGCAGGTTCATCAGAAGGCCTTACAAGATGTTCATTTGATGGGCGACTTCTTCCAATAAAAAAACAAGAAACAAAAAGAGCTGAAATTACTACACGAGATATAGATCGAGGCGATTACCCTCACTATTTACTCAAAGAAATCAGTGAATCTTCAGATTCTGTTCGTTCAACTCTGCGCGGCTATCTAATTAAAGGCAGCAATAGCGATTTAGATGTCAAACTAGGAAGTTCTGTATTGAGTAAAGAATTACTAAAGAAAGTTTCTTCTGGGAAGATCTCTCGGATCACTGTTATAGGGCAAGGAACTGCCGCTATAGCCGCTCAGGCGGTTGCGGCGGCAATAGAAGAGCAGATTTCTAGCAATGATGTACGGGTTGATTCTCAGTTAGCTACAGAACTGTCCGGTTTTGGCCTTCGTTCAGATATGTCAGACACCTGTGTTATAGCAATCAGTCAGTCAGGAACTACAACTGATACAAACCGAACAGTTGATTTAGTTCAAGCCCGAGGAGCACATGTTATTGCCATCGTGAATAGGCGCAATAGCGATCTCGCAGATCGAGCCGACGGAGTCTTTTATACTTCAGATGGACGCGATATAGAGATGAGTGTCGCATCTACGAAAGCGTTCTATGCGCAGGTGACAGCAGGGTTTCTTCTGGCTGTTGCGCTGTCTAAAACTCTTTCAAATAACAAAGGTTCTGAGTATTTAGATCTTCTTGAAGGGCTGCAAGAGTTACCAGATCAAATGGACCAGATGCTACTTAACAAAACCCGTATTTCAGAAATCGCACATCGCCACGCCCCATCTCGTCGTTATTGGGCGATAGTAGGAAATGGGTTGAATTTAGTAGCAGCGCGTGAAATTCGTATCAAATTGTCTGAGCTGTGTTATAAATCCATTTCCTGTGATTCGACTGAAGACAAGAAACATATAGATCTTTCTTCGGAGCCATTAATTCTTGTTTGTGCAACAGGCTTAATCGGATCTACTGCAGATGATGTTGCAAAAGAAATTGCTATATACAAAGCGCATAAAGCAGTTCCAATTGTTGTTTGTGGCATTGATGATTATCAATATGGAGAGAATCCGGATCAGATAAGAATCCCAGCAGTTCATCCAAGGCTTGCGTTCATCCTTTCAACAATGGCCGGGCATCTATTCGGATATGAAGCTGCAAAAGCTATTGACGCCCAAGCTGACCCACTAAGAGAAGCCCATGCCGCAATTGAGGAAATGGCTATTGAAATATCTGAAGGCCACTCGAAGGAAGACTTGATGCAAGACCTTCATAAGACTCTTTTAATAGCGGCAAATAAATTCACAGATGAACTTAGGGCCGGCTCTCTTGATGGACATTTAGAAGCATCAACTGCATCTCGTTTAGCAGGGCTTTTTCGTTATGCGCTTGGTGAAGTCCCTCTCGAGTCTTATCAGCGAGAGTACGGGCAAGTAGGCACTCCCGGATTAGTGCTTGACCAATTAGCAGAACTACTTGTCCAAGCCATTGAACAACTCACTCGCCCTATAGATGCAATTAAGCATCAAGCTAAAACAGTCACTGTTGGAATTTCTAGAACAGATGAAACACTTCTGGAGACACGTTTAACAAAGTCTGTTCTTGGTTCTGGTTCTCCGCGAGGGCAACTCAGTTATAGGACTTTAAGATTGTTGTCCGCTTTAGATCCTGCTGTGTTGCAAGTTCATGGATTTACTCGGTATCAGGTCCAAAATTTAGATAGTGACAATCCAACAATTACCATTGTTGATCGTGGAGGAGTTTCAACCACCATTGAATCCCGAACCGAAAAAGATCCTGTCCTTAGAGGAACGAAACATCGGGTGGCGAATGAACGCGAAGTGCTTGTTACGCGTGGAGCCAGAGATGATAGAACTTTGATTATTATTCCGGAAGTAAGAGAGGCAGAAACAACTGGCCTGACTCTACTCCATGTTGAATTAGTTGAGAAGTTAGATATTGACGTATTGCGAGGGGTCTTACGTGGTTATCACAACCGGTACGACTTTATTCGTGATGCCGTTTGTGAGACAGAACCTAACTTAGATGAAAAATTATTATCTGAGATGCAAGTAATCGATCTTTTGGTTGACCCCGTTGGACTAATTGCGGATAAATTGCGATCTGAATCATGATTGGTATTGGTGTTGATCTAGTTGATGTAGATAGATTCAGGCATTCACTAACTCGCACTCCAGGATTAAGAGATAGGTTATTTCTTCCTGAGGAACAGGAATATTCTGAACGTCAATCAGATCCAACTGAACGTTATGCAGCACGTTTTGCGGCCAAAGAAGCAGTTCTTAAAGCTTTAGGATTAGGTTTAGGATCGGTTTCTTTTCAAGATATTGAGATCGTACATACAGTCTCAGGTGAACCTGCCCTCCGACTTCATAGTAAAGCAATAGATATCGCCTCTGAAGCGGGTGTAGAAAAATGGCTATTGACCCTTACTCATACACATAGAACCGCAGCAGCAGTCGCTGTGGCTTTGTAATGCGAGATCAGTCAGAATTACTTAAATCAATTCCGTCACGACCACTGGATGCACATAAGTGGCAAAGTGCCTGTTGGGTAATAGCAGGAAGTCCAGGGATGGAAGGTGCCGCAATCTTGTCTGCCCGAGCAGCACAACGGTCTGGTGCTGGTTATGTACGACTAAGTATCCCAAATGCTGAATTTGTTGAAGCTCCCCTAGAAGTTGTAGTTACGAGAATCGAAAAAGATTTACAAGTAGAAGATGAAGAGCGATTTGCTTCTTTAGTCTTGGGCCCTGGCATTGGAAGTGATCCGTTGGTTATGAAAGGAGTTCGTCGTTTACTTCAGAAAACACGAACACCGGTAATAATTGATGGAGATGGTTTAAAAGCACTAAGAAATTTTTCTTTCAAGAAAGAAGTATCTGCTTCTACTGTGTTGACTCCTCATGATGGTGAATTTGAGTCAATTACTGGAAAGAAAGTGACTAAAGATCGCGAGCAATCAGCATTGCGATTAGCTGAAACAGTTGGGGCCGTTGTCTTACTCAAGGGACCAACGACGGTAGTAGCTAGTTCTGAGGGTCAAATTGAAAAAATTAAAGCAGGTGATCAACGTTTGGCTACCGCAGGTAGTGGGGATGTTCTCTCCGGTATTATTGGTGCGTTTTTAGCAAGAGGTGCAACAGGTTTTGATGCTGCAAGTGCTGGAGCTTTCATCCACGGAGAATTACTTTCGGAACTTCCTAAGACAGGAGTAGTAGCAGGCGACCTTGATGAACCATTGCCTAGGCTGTTAGAAAGATTTGGCGTAGATAGTCAGAAAGAAAATGATGAATAGGCCTACTCAACTAAAAGTTTCATTACAGGCGGTGAAGAATAATGTTTCTGTGCTGCGTTCCCTTGCCCCGAACTCTCTTTTTTGTGCAGTCGTTAAGGCTGATGCTTATGGACAGGGAGCAATAAAAGTTGGTGAAACAGTAGTTGAAGCAGGGGCTGATTGG
>CAJXEU010000078.1 GCA_913052525.1 uncultured Actinomycetes bacterium | reverse complement strand
CTCTGCGGAAACAACTGAAGTCGATGAACGTTTTAGAGCTAAGACAGGAGTTCAATCTTGTGGACCGCTGCCAGACCCATGGAGAGTTCACGGGCAAGGAGGAATGATTCTTCCCCAGGATCTAAATAGTGAAGGAATGGCAATTTTTCGTTACCACGTTGAATGAACTTATTGTTCTACGGTTCCCACCGGTGCATGGTCGGATTCAATGTTCTGAAGGTAAATTTCGCCATCAAGATTGCCAAGCATATGGGTATTGTTGGTGTGTCCTGTTGAAACAGCCACGTGTTCGTTACTGAGGAAAATGGTCTGTTCAATTCCTGACCGGTTGTAGACGGCGTAGCCATTGCTAAATTCCCTAATGAACAAACCTTCAACTTCATTAAGGGTTTGACGTTTATTGCTGACTGGTTCTCCAAGGTTGGCATCCCAGAATTCGTACCAATTATGGTTATGGTCACTTATAGGTTCGGCGTTGTCATCACCAAATACGATATGTTCGTCGGAGTGGGTTAAGGCGAGGGTAGTAAAAACACGCATCCATCGTTGGTTTTCTTCTGAATCTCGTTCTGCAACTCGTGTTTCATCATTGCCATAGTCATAAACAACCCGCCAGCCTTCTAAGCAGTTGATCCGTGGTTCCTGGAGGTTTTCGGAAGCCCAGTACAGGGTGTCTTCCACCTCTATTAGGTGATCGACTGTGTACCCCTTGGAATAGTCGGGTTTGTAAAGTTCCATGAACGTGCCGTTTATATAGGGAGCAGATAGGGGAGCTTTCCATTCATTCGTGTTTACTAAGATTAGAAAGTCATCTCCGACGATTTCTCGGATGCGACGAAGGATAGTCAATCGTGATTCGAGTTCTTTTTCTTGAGTCATATAGAAGGTGGACCAATCTAGGAAAGAAGCGGCAGTCCGGTGATGCTCGTTCCACCAGTCAAGGAAAATTCCATCTACGATGCCGGACTCTTTTAAGGCAAGAGCTTTTTGGGCGATTAACTCAATGAGTTCTGGTTGACTGAAGTCAACGAGTCCGGAGAGTGCCTCCTCAGCTTCGATAATGCCGTTCTTGTTGGCGTCTTCACCCCACCCAGGAACAGGGTTTCCATTAGTGTCCCAGAACCAAAAGGGAGATTCGGGTGGGTAGAGACCGTACTCCCACCATTCAAGATCATCCTCATTAAGTTCAATTTTTCCTTCTCTGTATTCCACAGATATCAACGTCTTGATGTTCGGGTTGAGGCGTAAGAGTTCTTCCTTTAATTTCTTTGCTTTCGTTAATGCAGGGTCATTATCGGTATCAACGAGAATCGTGGAAAGTCCTTGATATGGCTGTTCTTCTGTTGCTTTCCAGAGGAGGTCAAATGAGTATGGTGTGTCCCAGTAGAGATCATGTCGAGCGATATTTTCCAACGTTGTAGAATCTGGACGGTTCTGCACGCCATTCCAGGCTTGACAAATTCTTGGAAAACTCGAAGGTTCAGCAACAGAGGTGTTAGAGATATCAACGGGTTCATCTTCATCAAGAGGATCGTTTGTGGATTCAGTCTCTGAAGAAACTTCAGAGACTTGCAAAAAATCTATTTTGTCTTCAGTGGTTCTAGATGCGCTTGAACAACCTAATGAAAGTAGAAGAGAGCATGTTAGAGGGCCTATCAAAGTTAGAACTTTACGACTGTTCATAACCAGACAGTAACTTAAGAATGGACCGTTAGGTAGATCAAGATTCTTTTCAAAGAATTAGACGTTCTTTAAAATGTTCAAGGACTAGATTCAACGCATCTTGAGTCGGATGACCTGATTCTTCTATCACTTCTTCAGTCAGAACAGAGTGAGCTCGAGTTGAAAAACGGTGTGGATTTCCAGGAGAAGAATCTATTTCTACCCCTATGAATCCATCTCCGAATTCTTCATTCAGGCGGTCAAATCTTTCACGAGGAGACATTCCGTCGTTACTGAATCTCAAACCAATGACACACACTCCATCATCCACACGATCTTGTACTATTTGAAGGTCTTTTTTTGAAATACCTAAAGAACGTTTAGCTCCTTTAATAAAAGGTAGAGGCAAACTTGGTTGACTTAGCACTGGTGCCAACATTCTTTCGTCAACCATCATCCCAAGTGCAAACCCACCAGTGAAACACATACCAACTGCACCGACTCCTGGTCCACCACACCGACCATGCTCATAGGCAGCTAGAGCCCTAAGCCACTTGGTGATAGGAGAAGTTCTATTTCTAAGAAAAGCGGTGAATTCACGAGATATGCAAGCTTTAGCGAGAGTAGAAGTGAGGTATCCCATTGAGGGTGAACGCCCTGGGGTGCCAAACAAAGAAGGAAGAACTGCAGTGCATCCAACTCCGGCCACTTTTCTTCCAAATTCTGCAACACGAGGAGTAATGCCTGGCATTTCAGACATTACGACTACAGCAGGTCCAGTTCCGATTCGAAATACTTCACGACTGTTCCCGTCGTGGCTGAATTCATCTATTTCATAACCTTGTAAGGCTTTTGTGTTCATCAAAAGACCTTACAGTCCAAAGTTCAAGACGGTGAGACCCTGCGGTACCCTCTGAATATGTATGAAGATGCCGAAATTCCGATTCTGGTAAAAATTCTCACTGTTTCTGATGGCGTCATAGCTGGAACACGTGAGAATCTTTCTGGCGCGGCACTTGAAGAATTAATTAGCGGTAGGGGCTGGAAGGTTGTGGAGAAATTAGTAGTTCAGGATGGTGCAGAAGAAGTAGCGCAAAAATTGATAGCTGCTTCAGAAGATTTTCATGGGATGATAGTGACAACAGGTGGGACAGGATTCGGACCACGCGATCAAACTCCTGAAGGAACAAAAATGGTATTAGATCGAGAGGCTCCAGGCTTGGCAGAGGCAATGCGTTTAGTAAACCCTTTAGGTCGCCTTTCTCGAGGTGTAGCAGGAACAAGAGGTCAGGTCCTTATCCTCAACACTCCTGGCTCTGTCAAAGGTTCCATTGAGTGTATTAAGTCCGTGATAGATGTTATTCCTCACGCTGTGCGTCTATTAGTCGATAATGCAGATCCACATCCAACTTCATCATGACTACAAACAATGATTTGGAATTCATGTCTCAAGCGGTTGAAGTAGCTAAGGAAGCGCGCCTTCGTTCTTCTCCTAATCCTTGGGTGGGTGCAGTTGTTGTATCTGAAGGAAAAATAATTTCTACGGCAGCGACTGGATCTCACGGAGAATTACATGCAGAAGCTCAAGCGCTTTCTGAAGCAGGGGAAAAAGCACGAGGAGCAACTCTTTACACAACTCTTGAGCCGTGCAGCCATCAAGGTTTAACGGGGCCTTGCACGGAGGCGATCATGAGTTCTGAAATTTCTCGGGTGGTGATTGCTATCAAAGATCCTGATGAGAAAGTCTCAGGTTCTGGCATAGATACTCTTTTAGAAGCTGGCATAGAGGTAGAACTGGGCCCAGGCGCACCTGAAGTCCTAGAACAATTAGCATCTTATCTTCACCATCGAAATACAGGATTTCCTTATGTGGTGTTAAAACTTGCAGCCACTCTTGATGGGCGCATAGCTGCGCCTGATGGTACAAGCACTTGGATTACAGGGGAAGAAGCGAGAGCGGATGTTCATCTATTAAGAGCTGAAAGTGACGCAGTTTGTGTAGGAGCGGGAACAGTGCGAACTGATGATCCTCAGTTAACGGTTAGAGCAATAAAGGGAAAGGATCCTCGTCGCATAGTAGTAGGGGATATACCGGATGAAGCTTTAGTTCAACCTGCTGAATCTTGGACTGGAGACCTCAACGATCTTCTCAATAATTTAGGAAGTCAAGGAGTTTTACAACTTCTTGTTGAAGGCGGAGCAGATGTGGCAGGTCGTTTTCACCGAGAAGGTTTAATTGACCGTTACATCATTTATATTGCTCCAGCATTATTAGGCGGTGATGACGGCAAAGCGTTGTTTAGTGGGACGGGTGCTCCAACTATGGAGCAGATTCAAAGAGGACGGTTTACCTCGATTACACAATTGGGCAATGATGTAAGAATTGATCTGATTTTAGAAGAAAATTAAATAAAGGCGGGAGAAGCGTTCAGATCCGCTAAGTTCTTCTCGTGTTAAAACTTGTATTGCCAAAAGGATCGCTGGAAGCATCAACCCTTGAACTCTTCGAGGAGGCTGATCTCGGGGTGCTACGAAGTTCTTCGGTTGACTATCGTGCAGAGATAAGAGATCCACGGATTGAAGAAGTTCGTATACTGAGACCACAAGAAATTCCTTCGTATGTAGCAGAAGGAACTTTTGATCTCGGAATAACTGGCCGAGATTGGATCGAAGAGACTAATAGTGACGTTTTTTCTTTAGGCGAACTTCATTATTCGAAAGCCACAGCGCGGCCGGTGAACATCGTAGTAGCTGTTCCCTCTGACTCACCGTGGGGTTCCGTTGCTGACCTCCCAAACGGGGTGAGGGTTTCAAGCGAATACCCAGAGTTGACTCGAAAATTCTTCACTGAACAAAATATTGAAGCAGATATTCGACTCTCCTATGGAGCAACTGAAGCTAAAACTCCTGACATCGTGGACGTTGTTGTAGACATCACAGAAACAGGAAGAGCTCTTCGCGCGGCCGGCCTGAAAGTTATCGACACAATATTGACGAGTTTCACAGAATTGATTGCTAATCCAGTGTCTGCAGCAGACCCTGCTAAACGTCATGCTATGGAACAGATTCATCGACTCTTACAAGGAACTCTTGAGGCGAGAGGGAAAGTATTAGTCAAGATGAATGTTAGTGAATTAGATTTAAATCAGGTGATTGGGTTGATTCCTTCTATGAAAGCACCGACGGTAAACGAATTGTTTAAAGATTCAGGTTTCGCGGTAGAGACCGTAGTTGCAAAAAGTAAAATCAATGAATTGATTCCTGCGTTAAGAGATGCAGGGGCGACAGACATTCTCGAAATTCCACTTTCAAAAATTGTCCACTGAGCCTTCAATTGTTGTAATTCGAAAGCTTGTGATACCTAAAGTTTCAGGCTCTCAATCAGCCTCTGAATTCTCTTCTTCTGAACTTAAATCTTCTCGTTGTTCAAGACTGACATAAGCCATACGTATTTGGTGTAAAGCATCTCTCAAGGTTTCTTCGCTTTCTCCAAGTTGGTTAGCTAATTTTTCCATCACAGCACCCAAAGCATCAATCGCAAGAGAAGCATCTTTTAGATTTGGTGGCTGCTGAGAGAGATGAATCGCTGCTAATTCGTATAGTCCCATCAAGTGAGTTGAAATAACTACTGCCACTGGGGTTTGTGAAATTCGTTCCTGAGCGGCGGCCATCTCTTTCACCATGGTTTCTGCCCTTTCTTTATCCTCTGGTGAAAGATGATCAAATTCTCCAGAATTTTGAATCGATTCATCGTTTTGTGATTCTGGTTGAATCGTGTGCTCTCCATCTGGTGTCCAGAAACTGCTCATACTATTTTCCTTTGTATTAGTTCTCAGTTCTTCTTAAAGATATGTGCTGATACGCTTAGTTCAACAAAATAAAGAAAAGTGGGATTTCCCACCTGACCACTAAAGGTGCGTTCAGGTCGCTTCCAAGTAAGCAGTATTTGCTGCTAACGCGGGTGTCGGCTTTTCGGCACCCGTTTTTTTATGGACGGGTTTAATTCAAGAAGTCAGGAGGACTGGCTGAGTGATACAAAGGAGTGAGAAGCGATAGCAACGCCACAGAATCAAGAACCGCGGATAAATGACCAAATTAGAGCTCATGAAGTGAGACTGGTTTCTTATGACGGGGAACAAGTAGGTATTCGGAGTCTGAATGAAGCTCTGGATATGGCTCAGGAGATGGATCTCGACCTTGTAGAAGTAGCAGGTCAGGCAACTCCACCCGTGTGCCGAATAATGGATTATGGGAAGTACAAATACGAACAATCTCAGAAAGCCAAAGAGTCTCGAAAGAAAGCAACTCATATTTTGGTAAAAGAAATGAAATATCGCCCAAAAATAGGGGTTGGAGATTTCAATACTAAAACTAGGAAAGTGGAAGAGTTTCTAGGAGAAGGAAGCAAGGTCAAAGTAACGATCATGTTCCGCGGAAGAGAAACACAGCATCCAGAACTCGGGGCCAAAATCTTAGAAAACGTAGCTGATGCAGTCGCAGAAGTTGGCCACATAGAGGTATACCCAGAACAAGAAGGTCGCAATATGACCATGGTTCTTGCTCCTGGGAAAGCCACACGCAAACAAAGAGAAGTAGTTGAAAAGTTACAAGAAGAAATTGCTGAAGAAGAAATATCAGAAGAAGAACTAAATGAAGTAGTTGAAGTCGAAGATACCGAAGCTGAAGAGACGGTAGAAGAAACTTCTTAAAGATAAAACAATTTGAGAATGGAGTAAGCAAATGCCAAAGATGAAGACTCATAGAGGTCTAGCAAAGCGTGTAAAAGTGACAGGGACTGGTCGCCTCCGTCGACGTAGCCCAAACCTCAGCCATATTTTAGAAAAAAAGTCACCGCAGCGTAAGCGCCGCCTTTCTGGCGAAAGTGACATAGCTAAGTCGGACGAACGATCAATTCGTACTCGTTTAGGCAAGTAATTGAATATTTAAAAAAGAAGTTTAATTTAAGGCAGTTCTGCTGTCATCACAATTTGAAGTTAGGAAGTAAAGGAGCTTTCAATGGCACGAGTTAAGAGAGCCGTACATAGTAAGAAAAAACATAAGGCAGTACTCAAGGAAGCGAAAGGGTATTACGGCAATAAGAGCCGGTCGTTTCG
>CAJXEU010000077.1 GCA_913052525.1 uncultured Actinomycetes bacterium | reverse complement strand
CTATTCAGTGTTTTGATTTCTTCAAAGCCGAATATGCGCGTGTTTTACCTCTGGAGGTGAAGCATGGCTGGCGGTAAAGAACGCGAGTTAAGAAGAAGAATAGACAGTGTTCAAAACACGAAAAAAATTACACGGGCAATGGAGCTGATAGCTGCAACTCGAGTAGTTAAAGCACAGCAAAGAGCACGTGAAGCTCGACCTTATGCTGAGCAGATCACCACGGTGATTGAAAATTTGGCTGCAGGAGGAGCGGAAATAGACCATCCTTTGCTTCGTCAAGCAGAAAGCGTAAAAAGAGTTGGAGTTATCGTTATCTCTTCAGATCGAGGACTCGCCGGCCCCTACAACTCTTCAGTGATTCGCGCTGCAGAACGCCAAGTACAAAATGCTCGTTCGGAAGGTGCAGATTACTCGCTTATCGTGATTGGGAAAAAAGCACGAGACTATTTCGCTTTCCGTAATTACACGGTCGAGTCCTTCACCGAAGGTGTAAGCGACAACCCTACTTATGAAGATGCCCGCAGAATCGCAGAAACAGTTGCAACACTATTCACGGACAATCACATCGACCGTGTTGAACTGGTTTATACAGAATTTTTAAGCATCGGTAGCCAAAAAGTAGCTACTCGACGTTTCCTCCCATTGGAAAGCACGGAAACAATCGCTACCGAAGGAAGCGGTGATTCAAAGAATACGGACTCATTTGAGTTTGAACCATCACCTGAAGCAGTACTTGAATCGTTACTTCCTCGCTATGTAGAAGCTCGTTTATTCGGGGCGCTACTTGAATCAGCAGCCTCAGAGCACGCAAATCGTCAACGAGCAATGAAATCAGCAACCGATAACGCTGAAGACTTAATCGTGAAACTAGCTCGGGAAATGAATAGAGCACGCCAAGACGCAATCACTACCGAAATAATGGAAATTATCGGTGGTGCTGAAGCGTTAGGTGATGACGACCAACCTGAAGACCTAGTCCCAATTGGGGCAGAGAACTAAAACAGATCGAGAAAACCAGGAGAAACTATGACAGTCACAGAACTTCAACCCGGAAGCATCGTCGGTATTGCCGGACCGGTAATTGACGCTGAATTTCCTCCAGGGGAACTACCAGAGATCAACACTGCTGTTGAGTTCGATGTAGACCTTGACGGTGTTCAAACCACGATCGTGGCAGAAGTAGCCCAACAAATCGGTGATAACCGAATTCGGGCTATCGCCATGAAACCTACCGACGGGTTAACCAGAGGTACTCAAGTGCGAAACACTGGCAAAGGAATTACTGTGCCAGTCGGAGACGAGACGCTCGGACACGTATTTAATGTGACCGGTCAAGGGTTAGACGATGAAAATGCGGCTAGCGATGCGGAACGTTGGGAAATACATAGAAGTGCACCTTCCTTTGATTCGCTTGAACCAAAAGCTCAGATGTTCGAAACAGGAGTTAAAGTCATCGACCTCCTCACCCCTTACCTCCAAGGTGGAAAAATTGGATTGTTCGGTGGTGCCGGAGTAGGTAAAACCGTACTTATCACCGAGATGATCAACCGTGTGGCCTCAAACCACGGCGGTGTTTCGGTGTTCGCTGGTGTAGGAGAACGCACCAGAGAAGGAACAGACCTTCTTCTAGAAATGGAAGAATCCGGAGTGCTTGAAAAAGCAGCGTTAGTTTTTGGACAAATGGATGAGCCACCAGGAGTTCGGCTACGAGTAGCTCTTTCAGCTTTAACGATGGCGGAATATTTCCGTGACGAACAAGGCCAAGACGTCCTTTTGTTCATTGACAATATTTTCCGTTTCGTTCAAGCCGGATCAGAAGTTTCAACCCTCTTGGGGCGTATGCCCTCCGCTGTGGGTTACCAGCCCACCCTCGCTGATGAGATGGGCCAACTCCAAGAACGAATCACGACAACACGTGGTCGCTCAATCACCTCGCTACAAGCCGTTTATGTACCTGCAGATGATTACACCGACCCCGCACCGTTCACCTCTTTCACCCACTTTGATGGGACAACAGAGTTGAGCCGTGACATTGCTGCACTGGGTATTTACCCAGCAGTTGACCCGCTGGCTTCAACCTCTACCATCCTCACCCCAGAGGTTGTAGGTGATCGACACTATGAAACAGCGCGACGGGTACAAGAAATTCTGCAGCGCTATAAAGAGTTGCAGGACATTATCGCAATTCTTGGTTTAGACGAACTGTCTGAAGAAGACAAAGTGACAGTGTCGCGGGCAAGAAAAGTGCAACGTTTCCTCTCGCAACCAATGAACGTAGCGGAAATATTCACCGGTCTTCCTGGAGTCACTGTTCCTGTCGAAGAAACAGTTGATTCTTTCGCCGCCATTGTTGAAGGTGAGCTAGATGATCTACCAGAACAAGCATTCTTAAATGTTGGTGGAGCTGATGACGCCCGACGCAAGGCAGCAGAACTCGAAGGTTAATTTATGACTTTTCAAGTAGAACTGGTTTCCCCAGAAACTATTACTTATAGCGGGGAAGCAGAAATGGTTATCGCGAGAACTTTGGAAGGCGGAGATATTGCCTTTCAACCAGGTCACGTGCCATTTATTGGTGTTCTTGCTGTTTGGTCAGTTGAAGTCATACGACCAGATGGCGAACGGGATGTGTTCGCTGTTCACCGAGGTTTTGTTCAAGTGGCAGGAACCAAAATCAGTGTTCTCTCTGATGTTTCAGAGGAATCAAGTGAAATAGATGTGGAGCGTGCTCAGCAAGCAAAAGATGCTGCTGAAGCGAAACTGTCGCAAAACGATGAAGATGTTGAAGCAGCTGATGCTCTCGCACGAGCAGAACTTCGTTTACAGGTTGCCGGAATCTAAATCTTTTTGAATTCGATCAAGAACTACTTGATTCCAACTTGTCAATAATGTGACTTGCATCAATTTGGCGGACAGTCCCGGATTTTGAACGCATAACAAGAGACTGGGTATGGACTTTGCCTCCCGAATAATGAACACCTTTGAGTAACTCTCCGTCAGTGATTCCTGTCGCTGCGAAAAAGCAACTATCTCCAGAAACTAGATCTTCAATGCTAAGAACAGCATCTAAGTCGTAACCCTTCTCAAGGGTTTCGTTTTTTTCGCTTTCGTTGCGTGGCCAAAGTCGTCCCTGCATAACTCCACCCATGCATTTCAAAGCAGCAGCAGAAATAACTCCCTCAGGGGTCCCTCCGATTCCAAACAAAACATCTGCTCCTGAATCAGCCCACGCAGTTGATATGGCTCCGGCAACATCTCCATCAGGGATTAAACGAACGCGTGCACCGGCAGCACGAACTTCACTAATTAGATCATGATGCCGGTCACGATCAAGAATGACAGCTGTGAGGTCTCGTACAGATTCCCCTTTAGCTGCAGCGATTGCTTCTAGATTCTCTGTAGGTGAACGGGTGATATCTATAGCGTCATGACAATCAGGCCCGGCAGCAATTTTTTCCATGTAAACACACGGTCCGGGATCGAACATGGTTCCTCTCGGAGAGACAGAAATGACAGCTAATGCGTTGCCTCGTCCCAGTGAAGTAAGTGTGGTTCCATCGATTGGATCCACAGCGATATCGGTTTGAGGTGGAGAACCGTCGCCTACTTTTTCTCCGTTGAAAAGCATCGGGGCTTCATCTTTTTCGCCTTCGCCGATGATCACTAATCCATCCATTTGAACGTGATTGAGAACTTCACGCATCGCATCGACAGCGGCTCCATCTGCGCCATTTTTGTCACCTCTTCCCATCCACCGTGAAGCAGCTAACGCTGCGGCTTCAGTTACTCGCACTAATTCAAGAGCGAGGTTACGTTCAGAAGTGTCGTTAAGAGAAGTCATATAGTTGAATTTAGTGGAAACCAAACAGTGTTACACACTATGGCCTTGAACTATTTGGGTAAACATTCTTATTAAAGAACTTCTTTTTAAAGTTGGGGTTCGGGAAGCATCATGCAAGGATGGCACGATGAGTTGGTGCTTTCAATGTCAAACTGAATACGCAGAAGACGTCATGGAATGCGTTGAGTGCGGTATTGAACTAGTTGACGAAGCTCCTGCAGGGTTAGATGATGTTGGCGATTCAGACGAAGAACAAATCGTTTACGAACTTCATGAATGGGCTGGAGAGAGCAGACGAGCTCTCGATCAAGAATTAACTGGTCAAAACATTGCGCACTCATGGTTAGGGGCCACTCTTGTTATCCGAGCCGCTGATGAAGAAAGCGTTGATGAAATTGTTGAAGCAACAGATGAAACAGGTGGCCCTGTTTTAGACCCTGAAGCAGAAAAAATCGCTTACGAAGTTGAAGGGTGGGCGGCGGATGAACAAACAGCGTTTAGCGAATTACTTGCACGATTAGGCATTCCACACGAATTTGACGAAGCAGGAGATTTATTGGTGCTGGTAGAAGACGAAGACGCGGTAGAAGCAGCATTAGATGCTTTCCAAGGAGCTAATGATGACCGTCCAGAACTTGAAGGGCTCGACGCTAATTCTTTACTTTCAAATGTTTTTGTGGCGTGCGACCGTTTACGGAAAGACCCTCGCGACAACCGAGGAGTAGAGGAAATTCTTTCTCACGCACCGCTACTTGTTAGTCATCGCCCCCCATTTGGGTTTAACCCTGTTACCTGGAATTTGCTTGGTGAAAAAACAAATGAGCTAGTTGAGTTATTGGCAGAAGGAAACACAAGCGACGAAGATTTGAAACTTTTAGCTCACACGTTGACTGAAGTTTTACGTCAAATGGTTTAAACCCAAATTTTTAAACCGAACTTTTTGACATCGCTTTCCAGAGCGTCCGATAATTTGGCCAAATAAAAGCTTCTGTGAGATAGCCATCTTCAACTAAAACTTCATGAAGGCGTGGAAGGTTTCTCCACGGGACAGTCATGTCAACATGATGAGCGAGATGATATCCGACACCTACAGGAGTGATCAGAGTTCTGGTCAATAGAGACTGTTGCACCTGATGAGTGGTGCATCGACGATCCTTAGATCTGGTCATGCCGCCATGTTCCGCAATGGCTCTTAACCGGTTAAGCACTTGATATATGAACGCCCATGGAGCGATCCATAACAGAAGATAAAGCCAGGGATGCCCTATGAGAACGAAGGTAAGTAAGACCGCTGCTTGTCCGAGGAGAAACATCATCGTTAGTTTCCGATGCCGTGATTCGTTTAGTCTTTGAAAACGTGGACGCAGGATACGAAACGCAGACACTCCAGTGGCGTCACGGACAATTTTTCTCCTCATGGAAGATTTAGAAATTGGGTAGAAGCTATAGAGCAAAAAATCTGGTTCTTTTGGTCCGAACTCATCACGATGATGGTTCATGTGGCCGATACGGTATCCGTGGCTTCCTGTCCCGAAAGTAAGAAGGCCGATGAAGTTGATTCCAATTAAGTCATTAATTTTACGGTTACTAAAGAGTGTTCTGTGAGCGGCTTCGTGGTGAAGGATGAATAACCGATTCTGGGAAATACCCATAAGTAACGCTGCGGCGATCCATGCTGCGAAATGGTTTATCTCTATCGCTCCCCATATGAGCGCGACAGGTGTGGCCAGAGAAGAAAGAACTGTCCATGAATTGCGCAAGTTAGGAACTTTTCGTAATTCGTCTCGGAAAGTTCCTTTAGGTCGACCGTCCGAATGCAACCGGTCGCTTCCAGTGAAATCAGGCACCTCTGAAACCATTCCACCAGTCATCGTTGCGACAAGGGTGTCGTGATCTGATGGTTCGTTCATGGACTAAATGTTAGTAGCGGTTCTAGTATTTAGATATGTTAAGCACGTCTCAGCCTTATTCCGGTGTTTTTCTTACTCCAGGGTCAGGATCAAATCGGGATCATTCCACTCTTTGTTATCTTGAAGAACTTTTACAGCCGCTACCCGTTGAACGGTTTGATTTTCAATATCGAAAAGACGGAAAGCCTTTTCCTTCTCCAGTAAAAAAACTTGTGGTTGAAGTCAATGACGCAGTCACAAAAATGTCGAATCGTGAAGGTATAGATAGCAAAAAATTGGTTTTAGGGGGACGGTCTATGGGAGGAAGAGTGTGTTCCATGGCGGTAGCAGAGGGTTTGCCAGCCGCCGGCTTGATTCTTATCTGTTACCCGCTGCATCCGGTGAAAAAACCTGAAAAACTTCGAGTTGAACATTTTCCCGCTATTGAAGTTCCTTGTTTATTTATTTCAGGGGATAAAGACGAATTTGGAACACCAGAAGAGTTTTCTCAACATCTCCCACAAATCTCTGGACCAGTTACCAGAGTTGTTTTAGAAGGCAAACGACACGACCTTAAAGGAGCGGACGAACACATAGGTGAAACTGTTTGTGATTGGTTAAGCAAACTTTAATTACAGGTCACCTATTTCAATATCGTCCGGGTTTAACTCTTCAAGTTTTATTTGAGCTGTCTCCGGATATTTAGTGAGAACCAGTACAGCAGCTAATAAAGGCCCTATTGCTGCGATTAAAAAAGCTGGCCCGTAGTTGTTGAAATGGTCTTGGAGAAGCCCAACAAGAAGCAGCCCCGACGCACTACCGAGTACTCCAATAGTGACGATTGTTCCGTTTGCTTTAGCTCGGTGCCGAGTTGAGAAAAGTTCAGGACCATATACCCCCAAGGCGACGGTGAGAGAACCGATGACGATTCCAGCTAAATGCGTTAGCCACATGAGCGAACTTGAAGCAAAATAGCTCATTGTTATGAAGATGGTTCCGCCGGCAAGCCCTACCGCCCCTATCGGGCGTCTCCCACGTGTATCGGCCCATTTTCCAGCCCAGAAAATACCAATAG
>CAJXEU010000076.1 GCA_913052525.1 uncultured Actinomycetes bacterium | reverse complement strand
CCAGGGGCAACAAATCATTTCGAAGCAGGCGGATTTCTACGTAGCAATGATGGGATTCCCTGGCCAAACCTCATGTTTCATTTCTTACCAGTAGCTGTCCGTTATGACGGAACAACAATTACGCAAGGTCATGGTTATCAATTCCATATCGGCCCAATGTTTTCAAATAGCACCGGATGGGTTCGTATTGAATCAAATGATCCTTTCGCTAAACCAAAAATCCAATTCAATTACCTATCAACTCCTGAAGACCGGAAAGAATGGGTTGAAGCTATAGCAACAGCAAGAAATATCATGAAACAGCCAGCATTTGAAAAATTTAATGGGGGAGAAATCTCTCCAGGGCCTGAAGTCTCAGAAGAAAAAGATGTTCTTGATTGGGTGCGTAGAGACTCTGAAACAGCTTTACATCCCTGCGGAACAGCTCGAATGGGTGAAGATGCTATGGGTGTGGTTTCACCGAAAACGATGCGAGTACATGGAGTAGAAGGTTTAAGAGTGGTAGATGCATCAGTAATGCCAACACTTACGAATGGAAATATTTATGCTCCTGTAATGATGCTTGCAGAAAAAGCTGCTGACTTGATTCTTGGTAACACTCCATTGGAACCAAGTAGAGCAGGACAATACCGATATGGAGTGTCGGAGAAAGATTGGTAAAAATGCAATTCCCTTTAAGTTCACGCAATAGAAAGTCACCTTTCTACGAGGCACAAGTAAGACATGGAATGACTCATTTTTCTATTTATAACCACATGGTTCTCCCTGTCTCCTTTGGAAATCTTGATGCAGAATACGAAGCCCTCATGGAACGTGTATCTCTTTGGGATGTAGGAGCGGAGAGACAAGTAGAGATTGTCGGCCCAGATGCGTTGACTTTGATTCAATACGTATCTGCTCGAGATATGTCAGACTGCCGGATAGGTAGAGTTCGCTACGCACCCTTATGCGATAACGACGGAATCATGCTGAATGACCCCATGATTCTCAAACTCGCGGAAGACAGATATTGGATATCTATAGCTGACAGTGATGTACTTTTTTGGTGTAAAGGCATCGCGTTAGCGAAAGGCTATGACTGCGAAATTTTTGAACCAGATGTGTCTCCTCTAGCAGTGCAAGGTCCTCGTGCTGAAGACACAGTCGCTGACTATTTGGGAGAATGGGTGCGAGATATCCCGTTTTTTGGTTTTGAAAATATAGAACACGATGGTATCCCCATGTTGGTTTGTCGCTCAGGATGGAGCGGACAAGGAGGATTTGAGCTTTTCCTTCAAGATGGGAGTAAAGGTTTAGAGTTATGGGATGCTGTCTGGCAAGCAGGAGAAAAATATGGGATTCATCCTGGCGCTCCAACTTCTCTTGAACGCATCGAATCAGGACTTTTTTCTTATCGTGGAGATTGTGGAGGATCAGCAACACCTTTAGAGGTAGGTCTAGAAAAATATCTTTCTCTGGATCGTCAAGATGACTTCATCGGAAAAGAAGCTTTGCTGGCTGAAAAGGAAAGAGGGTCATCACGTCGACTAGTCAAAGTTCTCCTAAGCGGAGATCGCATGCAGTTCTCAAGCGAACATCCGTGGCCAGCTTTTAACTCTAAAGGGCAGAAAGTTGGTGAAGTCCGTATGGCTTCTTGGTCGCCGCTTCATGACTCAAACTTGGCTCTTGCTCTTGTTTCAACCTCGGTAGTGGGAGGAAGTTTCTTCACAGAGACACCAGAAGGTGAAAAACTAGAAGCAACACACTTATCTATGTTTCCAGAATAATTGAATCAAATTTTTTGAATCAAAGTTCCTGTTCCTAAACCGCCACCGCAACACATCGTGACAAGGGCATGTTCTCCACCAGAGCGGTGAAGTTCGTGAACCGCTTTCGTTGTGAGAATGGAACCAGTCCCCCCTAGAGGGTGCCCAAGAGCGATAGCTCCACCATTTGGGTTTACCCGATCCATATCAGGGTTTAATTCTTTCTCCCAAGCCAACACTACGGATGCAAAAGCTTCGTTTATCTCTACGACATCAATATCGTCAATAGTCATTCCGTTTTCTTCTAATAATTTCTGTGTAGCGCCGATTGGTCCTGTCAACATGAGTTCAGGGTCAGAACCAACAAGACAAGTATCAATAATTCGAGCTAGCGGAGTCACTCCTAATTCAGCAGCTTTTTTACTTGTCATAAGCAACAGAGCGCCTGCTCCGTCAGAAATTTGTGAAGATGTTCCTGCAGTGTGAACCCCGTCTTTTCTACCAGTTGGTTTCAAAGCAGCTAAGGACTCCATAGTGGTTTCACGTAGCCCCTCATCCTTGGAAATCATGATGGTTTCCTCACTGATTTCACCATCTTCACCTATTGCTGGGACTTCCACCGGGATAATTTGAGTTCCAAATCGGTCCTCGTCCCAAGCTCGTGCTGCCCGTTCTTGAGACATCACACCAAAAGTGTCTGTATCTGTACGGGAAATTTCCCATTGATCAGCAATTCTTTCAGATCCCTCAAATTGACTAGTGAACTCAAAGTGATCGAAGTAATTTCGATTAATTGGCCGACCAGAATCAGGATCTTTAGGAGTAGTAGCACCAAAACCTACTCTGCTCATCAATTCGACACCGCAACCCACTGCCACGTCAACAGTTCCTGAAGCCACAAGCGCATAGGCGAGATTTGTTGCCTGCTGGGAAGAACCACACTGCGCATCAACTGTTGTAGCCGGTGCACTCAGTGGTAGACCTGCGCTTAGCCATGCAGTTCTAGTCACATTCATAGATTGCATCCCGACTTGTCCGACACATCCACCTACTACTTGACCTACTTCGGAAGGGTCAACACCAGATCTTTCAAACAAAGCTTTCTGAACGGTTCCTAAAATATCGACTGAATGACTGGTGGAGAGACCTCCATTGCGTCTTCCAACAGGGGTTCGGACTGCTTCTACAATTACAACATCGTTCATGAGGGCTCCTCAAAGTATTTGATTATCTAAAAGACTTTACCGCGATAAGTGTGGATGTTGAAATCTTTAGATTTTGAAACTAGATGGGAAGATTTCCAGTGGCTGCAGAAGTTGAACCTGAATCAGTGAAAGCATTAATAGTTCTTTGAGCTATACGCATCTGATGAACTTCGTCTGCTCCGTCAGCAAATCTTGCCCAGCGAGCATGCTGGTACATATCTGCAAGGGGAGTATCTGTTGAATACCCAAGGGCCCCGTGGACTTGAATTGAACGATCAATAATGCGACCTAGTGAGTTCGCCACAAAATGTTTGGCCATAGAAACTTCCGACTTGAAGTCTTCTCCACGATCAATTTTGTAGGCGGCATGGAGAACCATCAATTTTGATTGATAGAGCTCCATGGTTGAGTCTGCTATCAGCCATTGAATGCCTTGTTTTTCCGCTAAGAGCGAGCCATGACTGAAGCGTTCTAAAGATCTCTCCACCATCATGTCTAAAGCAGTTTCTGCTTGAGCAATCCATCTCATACAGTGAGCTAGACGAGCGGGACCTAGACGGTACTGTCCAAGTAAATGCCCTTGACCTCTACCACCAAGCATTTGTGTTTCATGCACTCTTAGGTCTTCGATAAGAATTTCGCTATGCCCAGTAGAACCATGCATAGTTTCAATTTCTCGTACCTCGGTCCAACCATCTTGAGGAAGATCAACGATGAATGCTGTGTTTGCTGCTTGTGGTAGATCAGGGTCGTCTTCTGTTCGGGCGATGAGGATTGCAAACTGTGCCCGATGAGCATTTGAGATAAACCACTTATGGCCGTTGATGACCCATTCTTCTCCATCCTGATAACCATTAGTTCTTATCAAGGTAGGATCTGATCCGGCAACTTCAGGTTCGGTCATGGCAAAACAGGAGAATCCTTTGCCTTCACATAGAGGTTGAAGATATTTTTCTTTCTGCTCATCAGTTCCCCAATGCAAAAGCGTATGCATGTTGCCTTCATCTGGTGCTTGACAGTTTAAAACCCAAGGCCCGTATCTTGATCGGGCTGCTTCGGCTTGAACCATCGCTAGTTGTACATGGCCAAGACCCATCCCTCCCCATTCTTCCGGCATGTGGGGAAGCCAGAGCCCTTCGTCAAAAGCCTGCTTTCGCATAGATATAAGAGTTTCTATGCGTTTTCCACCCTCTTGTGGCTTGTTATCTCCGTGTCCTTCAATTAGAGCTTCACCTGGTTTCACTACATCTTCAATGAATACGCGAATCCGGGCTCGTATCTCTTCTAATTCTGGAGTTAAGGAAAAATCAATAGCCATGTTATTAGAGAGTTTTACCTGGTCTTCCAGGTCCTTCAACTGGTTTGCCGTCCATACCTGAGTTAGGTTGAGCAGCCGCCATGAGTTCTGCCATAACTTCAGTTAATTCTGCAGGATCATCTGGTTGAACAGCTGTGGGTCCTAGATGCCATTGTTCAGCAATTCCCAGTTTTTGCCCGCCTACATCAAATACACGTCCTGTGACATTTTGGGCAGCTTCGCTGCAAAGCCAAACTGTTGGAACCGATATCCATCGCGGTCCGAAACTTTCTTGACCTTCTTCATCTAAACCGGAGAAACCAGGGAGTTCAGCGGTCATGCGAGTGTAGGCTCCAGGGGCTAGGCAGTTGACAGTCACGCCGTATTTTGCCAATTCCACTGCAGTGATAAGAGTGAATGCCGCAATTCCTGCTTTTGCAGCTCCGTAATTTGATTGTCCCACATTTCCATAAATACCAGAAGGAGAGGAAGTGTTTACGATGCGTCCAAAAGCTTCACCTCCGGCCTTCACTTTCTCACGCCAGTAAACGGCGGCGTGGTGAGTAGGGGCGAACGTTCCTTTTAAGTGAACGTTGATTACAGCATCCCAGTCATTTTCTGACATTGAAAAAATCATTCGATCGCGGAGTATTCCCGCATTGTTAATCAGGATGTCGCAACTTCCGAAAGTATCAATTGCTTGTTGAATCATTTCTCCGGCAGCATCAAAATCGGCAACATTGGCCCCATTGACTACCGCTTCTCCACCCATAGCAATGATTTCTTCAACTACTGATTGAGCGGGACTGATGTCGTCACCGGAACCATCAGTGTCACCTCCAAGATCATTTACTATGACCTTGGCTCCGTTTTCAGCTAGTAGTAAAGCATGTTCACGGCCGATGCCGCGTCCTGCTCCAGTAACGATGGCCACGCGGCCTTCACACAGGTTGCCCATTTTAAAATCTCCTAATTCAAAGGGTTGTCGTTATAGCCTGCCATCTTCTTGGCCGTATCGGCTAGACGGGGTTCACCTATTCTATACAGTTCGCCTAAAGTAAATTCGTGAGTAAAAGTCTTAATACAGTTCCCTATGCCAAAGGTCTTCACGAGATAGCAGATGGGGTGTTCGCTTACTTGCAACCGGATGGTGGCTGGGGATGGAGCAACGCTGGTCTTTTAGCTTCAGATTGGTCGTCCTTGCTTATCGACACGCTCTTTGATTTAAATTTGACTAGGAACATGTTGGACTCAATGTCAGCAGTCACTTCTGGTCGTCCAATAGATGTTGTAGTAAACACCCATGCAAATGGGGATCACTGTTATGGAAATAGTTTGGTAGGAGGTCAAGACGGAGCTCAGATCATTACGACGGAAGCAGCAGCATTGGAAATGAATGCAATGCCTCCTTCAGCGATTTCGGCGTTAATGGCGGTCGACTTAGGTGAAACTACTAATAGATATGTTCGAGACGCTTTTGGTCCGTTTAACTTTGATGATGCGGAACTTCCCCCTCCTGATCGAACGTTTCAGGGGGAGTTGCAATTGGATGTGAGTGGACGCACTGTTGAATTGATAGAAGTAGGCCCAGCTCATACCTCTGGAGATTTGATTGTTTATCTTCCAGACGCGTCCACTGTTTTCTGCGGAGACATACTTTTCATAAATGGAACTCCAATTATTTGGGATGGTCCAGTTTCTAATTGGATAGACGCATGTGATCGAATTATCGGTCTAGAAGCAGAAGTTATAGTGCCAGGACATGGACCTTTGACAGACGCGGAAGGCGTGACAGCGGTTCGAGATTACCTTTCGTTCATAGAGAAAGAATGCAAAGAGCGTCATACTGCCGGTCAGACAGCAGAAGAGGCGATAGCTGAAATTGATCTTGGTATTTATAAAGAATGGGGAGAATGGGAACGTTTAGCGGTAAACGTTCATGCTATTTATCGTGAAATAGATGGAGAAAGTTCAGTCCAGTCTCCGTTAGAGCTATTTTCAGCAATGGCGGAACTGAAAGCAGGAGTTTAAATGGCATCTAAAGTTTCTTTTATAGGCCTTGGCGTTATGGGCTTTCCTATGGCTAGACACTTACAAGAATCGGGGTATTCAACCACTGTTTATAACCGGACAGAGAGCAAAGCTGAAGATTGGGTAAGTAAATATGGTGGCAGTATGGCTTCTACACCTGCTGCTGCAGTTGAAGATTCAGAGATTGTATTCATGTGTGTTGGGAATGATGAAGATGTTCGTTCAGTAGTGTTTGGAGACACTGGAGTTCTAGCAGGAATGAATTCCGGAAGTGTTCTAGTAGATCACACTACAGCTTCAGCAACAGTGGCTAAAGAAATAGCAGAAGTGGCGTATGAACAAGGTGTTGGTTTTATTGATGCACCAGTTTCTGGAGGACAAGCAGGAGCAGAGAACGGTCAACTCACTGTGATGTGCGGCGGAGAAGAGGATGTCTTTAAAAACGTAGAATCGGTTATTTTAAGTTATGCAAAGGCAGTGAATCTGATAGGGCCAGTCGGATCAGGACAAACAACGAAAATGGTTAACCAAATATGCATAGCTGGCTTAGTTCAAGGATTATCAGAAGGGTTAGATTTTGGCTGTCGAGCAGGATTAGACATGGAGAAGGTCCTTGCAGCGATCAGTCAAGGGGCATCTGGTTCTTG
>CAJXEU010000075.1 GCA_913052525.1 uncultured Actinomycetes bacterium | reverse complement strand
CCTTGTCGCCGCAGGTCTTATTTTCTCTCTGGATCTTCCCCATCGGTTAAAACGCCCCACAAAAGAAGAAACTTCTTTAAAAGGACGTTTATCAGAACCGATGATCGATCTTAAAGAAGGCTGGAAATTTATTTTCGTTAACCCTGTTACCCGAACAGTAAATGTGGGTCTTGCTACAGCACTGATCGGAGGAGGAATGCTCGTTCCTCTCGGAGCTATTTACGCCACAGAAGTGCTCAATGCTGGTGATGGAGGATTCGGTTTTCTAATTACCGCATTAGGTATAGGCATGGCAGTTGGGGTTGGAATGGTTTCTTGGCTTCAACGACATTTACAGAAAACTCGCATATTTACTTGGTCATTAATTTCAGCCGGAATATTTTTAATAGTTACCGCATCAACAAGTCAGATTCACTTCTCCGGCGTGATGACATTTTGTATTGGTATATGTGCAGGGTCCGTTTATGTACTGGGCTTCACTCTGTTACATGAAAATGTCGCCGATGAACTCCGAGGTCGAATCTTTTCTACGTTCTATCTACTTACACGTATGTGTGTACTGATAGCTCTAGTTGTAGGACCTTTGTTAGAAGAAGTATTTGACAGATTGTCTAAACGATTCTGGGAAAGAGACGTAGATATCTTTGGACTAGAAGTCTTCGTCCCCGGAGTAAGAATCACGCTGTGGTTGGCGGCCCTCATAATGCTTGGCGCTGGTTTAATCGCTATTATTTCTCTTCGTTCAGGTAAAGAAACTGAGGACTCATGACTGGTCGGTTTATTGCATTTGAAGGTGGAGAAGGGTCAGGTAAGAGCACACAGGCTCGCCTTTTAGCAGACCATTTAGGAGCTTTATTAACTCGTGAACCGGGTGGCACGCCTTTGGGTGAACGTCTCAGAGATTTAGTTCTTGATCCTCCTCAATCTGAAGCACCTTCTGCTCGAGCTGAAGCATTGATGATCGCAGCAGCTAGAGCACAACATGTATCTGAAGTGGTAAGACCAGCCTTAGAGAGTGGAAAAGATGTTGTCAGTGATCGATTTATAGGTTCTTCTTTGGCTTATCAAGGTGCTGGTCGCTTATTAGGAATATCTGAAGTAGAAGCCGTATCACTCTTTGCTGTTGATGGTCTTGTAGCAGATTTAAATATTTTTATTGATGTTGATGAAGACATTGCGCAAAAACGATTAAATAGATCGTTAGATCGAATTGAACTTGCGGGTAAAGATTTTCATCACCAAGTAGCGGAAACGTATAGAAAAATTGCTGCTGAAAATCCACAGCGATGGGTAGTGATTGATGGAAATGTCAATGTTGATGAAGTAACGAAGCAAGTAATGGCAGTAATTGATGAAAGATTCTGATGGAAAACGAAGAACTTTGGGCAACAGTTATCGGACAACCACAGGCAGTTTCCTATTTACAAGCTGCTGTTGAATCACCAGTTCATGCTTATCTTTTTATTGGGCCAGAAGGTGCAGGTCGTAGACAGGCAGCATTTGCCTTTGCGGGATCACTCTTAGTTTCAGATTCAGAAGAAGAATCACAACGCCACCGCCAACTGGCAACTCTTGGACAGCATCCAGATATCACGTATGTTGTTCCACAAGGGTCTTCTCTACTGGTTGAAGATGCAGAGAGAATAATTAAAGAAGCATCACGTTCTCCGATTGAATCCAACCGAAAAATAATTATTGTTGATCGATTCCAAACCGCCGAACCAGAAGTTTCCGCCAGTCTTTTAAAAACCATTGAAGAACCTCCTGCAAGTTCGGTGTTCGTTCTCCTTGCCGATGATGTCCGAGAACACCAAGTCACAATCTCTTCTCGTTGTGTACGGGTAGATTTACCAGCCCTTTCTACAGAAGTCATCGCAGAAGCATTAATGGAAACTGGAGAAAAACAAGAGCATGCTCAATTTTTAGCGCTGGCATCTTCTGGAAGTCTTGAACGCGCACGCTTATTATCAAACGATTCTTCGGTAATAAAACGTTATGAACTCTGGGAATCTATACCGACTCGTTTAGACCACACGGGCGCTACTGTCGTCACCATTGTGACAGAAATAGAAGAACAAATTAGTGAAGCAGAAAATCCGCTTTTAACTAAACACCAACAAGAATTAGATGACCTTACAGAAAGAGAAGAAGCATTTGGAACACGCGGCTCTGGGCGAAAAGATTTAGCAACAAGACAAAAACGTGAAATTCGACGCTTTCGAGAAGAAGAACTTACCTTTGGTCTCGCCGTTCTTTCCCGTCAGTATCTAGATGCATCTGAAAAGAAAGTAGAAGAAGACATCCTTGATGCAACTCAACGTATTACCACAACAGCCTTAGAACTTCTGGAGCGCAACCCAAATGAAACCCTCATGCTTCAAGCGCTCTTTCTAGACCTTCCTGTATTAGGGTGAAGATGTGAAAATTACTGAACGTTACTATGACCGGACAGTGGAATATGACGGAGTGATTGGTGAAAATATTGAGATACCAACCGCCAACCCTGTCAATTACTATCAAGCCATCACAGTTCCGACGGAATGTGAACAAGTAACTATAGACGGGAAACTTTTTCTAAAAAAAGATGATGGTTCAAATCCTTTAGTCATTGTTATCCCTGGAAGTCTTGGCGTGGGACCAAATCATGAAGCACATGCAGAAACACTGGTGTCCAATGGATATTCAGTCTTCGTTTTAGATCCATTCGGCGCACGTGCGGTTGAATCAACAGTTGCCAATCAGACTCAGTATTCTTTCGCTGCGAGCGCCTTTGATGTATTAGCAACATATAAAAAACTCAGAGAAATTGAAGGAATTGATCCAACTCGTATTGGAGCACAAGGACATAGCCGAGGAGGATCAGCAATATTGACCGCTATTACAAGAAAATTTGCTGATCCAATTATCGGTGACCAACAGGGCCTCAAAGCTGCTTATGCGGTTTATCCATGGGCAGGACATCAATTCGCATCTCCTAATATTGGAAAAACTAATCTGCGTTCAATCATCGGCGAACTTGATGACTGGGTCTCTGTTAAGCAAGTGGAAGAACAAATTTCGTCAATTCTTGCAACAAACGCTAATGCATCACTACGAATAATTCCTGAAGCTCATCACAGTTTCGACCGTCGAGAAGACGTTTATGAAGTGCCAGAAGCAAAAGTAGCTCCTAAAGCACCAACAATAATGATTACTGACGATGGGCTTATGATCCATCCAGAAACCGGACAGCCATCAAAAGAAATGACAGATTTTGATGCCTTTGTATTTGCACTTAAATCAGGGTTTGGGAAAACAGGTGCTCACATGGGAGGAATAAAAAATCAGCCAGAAATATTTTCAGCTGACATGATTGACTTCTTTAAAGAAAATCTGTAATTAAATTTAATTATCATGCAAAACAAATCGGACCCGCTTAAACCCTTTGCCTTTTGATTCAGTTTTTATAATCTCAATTCGACCAACTTGACTCGTTGAAGACACATGGGTACCGCCATCAGCTTGACGATCAAGACCGACAATGTCAACAACACGTATTTCGGTAACAGATTCTGGAACAAGATTGTTTTTTGTGCGTATTAAATCCCGATCAAGAACTGCGTTGTCGCGCGACAAGAAAGAAACTTCAACTGGACGATCAGCTTTTATTTCAGCATTACAGAGTCTTTCAATTTCCTGAGCAAAACCTTCCGGAATCTGTTCAATTTCAAAATCCATACGACCTGATAAAGCATCCATGCTTCCACCAGTAACGACTCGCCTCCAGTCCCGCCACATAACTCCACATAAAATATGCATAGCAGTATGAGTACGCATCATGCTTTTCCTTCGGTCAGGATCAATTTCACCGTGTATCTCCGTTCCAACTTCCGGAATCAGGCCTGCCAAAGTGTGAAAAACTTTCCCCTCTATAGTCAGAACGTCAATAACTGAAGCAGCGCCACTTTCCCAAGTGATATGACCAGTGTCATGAGGTTGCCCTCCGCTAGTTGCATAAAAGGCCGTTTGATCCAGTTCGACCCGGGTGTCATGAACACTAATAACTGTGGCAGCAAATGAAAGAAGGGTTGTATCACGCAAATAAAGACGGTCAGTCATTTGAACTAGCACCGCTTAAATCATTGATTTCAATACGAAGCTCGTTATCAATAACCTGCCAGTTCAATTTTTCTAACCCGAAACCGTCAGCAGGAAATTGCTTTTGAGGATTACAAAAATCAACAAACATTTCCTCTTGCTCTACCCATTGGACGAAACACCCTGATTCTCCATCTGGGACTTTGGCTAAGAACACGACCCAACCTTTTGTAAAATCACTACCAAAATGATTAACCCAAATCGGACGATCACCTCCTACTAAATCTGGGAAAGGAACTGGCCCATTTGTAGAAATTTCATCTGCTAAGTCGTCTGCAACAATTCCACGAAAGTCGACATCTCCTAGCCGCACATCAATCTCAGTAGACGTACCAGCCAGCTTTAACATCAAAATCATCAGCCCGATTGTTAGCCCTAAACCAACAACGCCAATTATTCCAGCCCGAATAGCGAAGCGGTTAGTACCTTGTTGGCTTGGCATAAATTACTCCCATTTATATAGATCCTTCCGCCCAAGGGGGAAACAGCATCAGTTTATGCCTAATATCGCTGAGACTTCCTTTGATCCGCCCATTACACACAGGAGAACATTAAGTGGACTTATTTGAATACCAAGGAAAACAATTTTTTTCTCAATATGGGCTACCAGTGTCCGATGGAGAAATCACCTTCACCGTTGAGGAAGCAGTTGAAGCGGCACAACGATTAGGAACACCAGTTATGGTCAAAGCCCAAGTTCATACCGGAGGACGAGGAAAAGCCGGCGGTGTTAAATTCGCAGCAACAATTGAAGATGTACATGAACACGCCTCCAATATCTTCGGATTGAACATTAAAGACCATGTTGTAAAAAGAATTTGGATTGAAAGAGCATCCGATATTGCTGAAGAGTATTACGCCAGCTTCACCCTTGATCGTTCAGCAAAAAAACACTTAGGAATGCTTTCTGCAGAAGGCGGAGTCGAAATCGAAACAGTTGCAGAAGAAAATCCAGAAGCGATAGCAAAAATTTGGATTGACCCAACCTCGGGTTTAACTACTGAAATGGCTGAAAATTGGGTTAAATCAGCAAACCTTCCAGAACAAGCAGCAAAAGGAGCAGTCAAGATTCTCCTTGACTTATATCAGGCATATGTTAAAGGAGATGCTGATCTTGTTGAAATTAATCCGTTAATCCTCACATCTGATGGAGATGTTCACGTTCTTGACGCAAAAGTCACTCTTGATGGAAATTCAATTTTTAGACACCCTGAATATGCAGAATTCGATAAAACCCAAACTCGTGATGAAAGAGAAACGACTGCACATGACCGAGGCCTTCAATACGTTGGTCTTGACGGCACCGTGGGTGTAATAGCGAATGGTGCGGGACTTGCTATGGCGACAGTTGATGTTGTGAATCAAGTAGGAGGAGCTGCCGCTAACTTCCTTGATATCGGTGGGGGCGCAAACGCTGAGGTAATGGCAGGAGCTTTAGAGGTAATAAATAACGATCCGGAAGTCAAATCAATCTTTATAAATATCTTTGGCGGCATTACTCGAGGTGAAGAAGTAGCGAATGGAATTATTGAAGCCCTACAAAACGTTGATATAGAAGCACCGATTGTTATTCGTTTAGATGGAACTAATGCTGACGAAGGAAGAAGCATTCTTAAACCACATTTATCTGAAACATTACAGATGGCTCCAACAATGCTGGAGGCGGCACAACAAGCTGTTGATTTGGCACGAAAGGACAATGACAAATGAGCATCTTTGTAGATGAAAACACCAAAGTCATTTATCAAGGATTAACGGGGAGTCAAGGCCGTTATTACGGCCTCTTGAACCGTGACTATGGAACAAAAGTCGTTGCCGGCACCAACCCTCGTAAAGCAGGAGAAGAAGTAGAAGGCATCCCAATTTACGCCAACATAAAAGAAGCAGTTAAAGCCACTGGAGCTAAGGCATCATGCATTTTTATACCCGCTGCTGGAGTCCAGTCCGCTGTGCTTGAAGCAGCTGAAGGAGGTATTGAATTCATCGTCGCGATAACTGAAGGTGTTCCAGCACATGATGAAGCACATTTTTATAACCATCTTCAAAATGAATTTCCACAAGTTCAACTCCTTGGACCTAATTGCCCCGGAATCATTTCACCAGGAAAATGTAATATCGGGATTACCGCCGGTCATATCGCTAAACCCGGTGGCCCAGTCGGAATTGTTAGCCGATCAGGAACACTCACCTACCAAGCACTTTACGAATTAAAAGAAAAAGGAATCGGGTGTACAACATGTGTCGGCATAGGAGGAGACCCTGTTCCCGGAACTTCATTCATAGATTGCCTCAAAGCCTTCGAAGAAGACTCAGAAACTCAAGCTGTAATGATGATCGGAGAAATCGGTGGTTCAGCAGAAGAGGAAGCAGCCGAATTTATTGCAAATAACATGACAAAACCAGTGTCTGCATATGTAGCTGGGGTAACTGCTCCTCCCGGGAAAAAGATGGGCCACGCGGGCGCCATAGTTTCAGGTGGAAAGGGAACAGCACAAGCAAAAATGGATGCTTTAAGAGCAGCAAATGTGCGCGTAGGTCTTAACCCAACTGAAGCCGGTGAACACATGGTTGACATAATCGCTGAACTTACAAACAAGTAAGGACCCTACTTATCAAGTCTCGCTGCTACGGTCGCAACTATGCGTCTTGCTGTATTGGTTTCAGGAACGGGCTCCATATTGGAAGCCATAGCGAACTCTGAATTACCTGTAGCTCTTGTTTTGGCGGATAGACAATGCCCAGCATTGGAAAAAGCACAAAGTCAAAATATCCCGACAGTTGTTTTGCAACGCGAGTCTTCGGTA
>CAJXEU010000074.1 GCA_913052525.1 uncultured Actinomycetes bacterium | reverse complement strand
AGATACAGTCTTAGAAGTAGCAGACTTAAAGCAAGATGGAGCACGCCTCGTTGTAACAGGATGTATGGCCGAACGCTATGGAGATGAGCTCTCAGAGGCATTGCCAGAGGTAGATCAGGTATCCGGATTTGGCGTACCCGTCACACTTGGTTCTCGACTCACTACTAACAATTTAGAACCACCAACGTTTGATTTGCTTAATCTCCCACGCCCAAAAGCAGACCGTCCATGGGCCTATGTGAAAATTGCTGAAGGTTGCGACCGGTCTTGTGGATTTTGCGCGATTCCCACATTTCGAGGACCTCAACGAAGTAGAGCTATTGATTCAGTATTAGACGAAATAAATCAACTAGAAGCTCGTGAAATTGTTCTTGTGGCACAAGACCTAGCTTCATTTGGTCGTGATCAAGGTCAAGGAGAAAAAAATATAGTTCCTTTAATCAGGCAGGTTAATGAACTAGTGGACAGGGTAAGACTCCTTTACTTGTACCCCTCAGACTTAAATAACGAACTTATAGAAGCAATATTGAGTACAAATGTGCCTTATTTCGATCTTTCTCTTCAACATGTATCCCGTCCACTTTTGCGTCGAATGCGCCGGTGGGGAGATGGGAAGCGCTTTAGTAAGCAGATATCAGCAATCAGAGAAAAAAGTCCTGATGCAGTATTTCGTTCAAATTTCATTGTCGGATATCCCGGAGAAACAGAAGAGGACCATGAATCTTTGTTGAAATTTCTAGAAACAACACAAATTGATTGGTGCGGATTCTTCCCGTATTCACCAGAAAAGGGAACTTACGCCGAAACTCTTCCAGGGTTCGTGGAATCTTCAATAGTCGCAGATCGCCTATCCGAGTTGACAGCAATTCAGGATGAGATAACTGCGAAACACAGAGACAAATTAATCGGCCAGAAAATTGAGGTTCTTGTAGATGAAGTAGGAGTGGGGAGAAGTTGGAGAGAAGCTCCAGAAATAGACGGAGTTGTAAGTGTCTCGGAAGATCTTCCTGTAGGAGAAATGGCTAGTGTTACCGTAAGTGGTGCTATTGGACCCGATTTGGAGACTCATGAGGATTTTTAAACACGTTGGAACAGTTGTCAGTCCCGCCAATCTGGTGACATTATCTCGATTAGTTCTATCTCCAATTCTCTTTGCATGCATACTTTCATCCGAAGATCACGAAGGTGTGTCTTGGTCTGCTTTTTTACTAGGACTCCTACTGGCCTCAACAGATTATTTTGATGGAACTTTAGCTAGGCGGCGAGGAACAGTCAGCAAATGGGGAGCCTTTCTGGATCCTTTAGCAGACAAAGTCGTAGTTATTGGAGCGGCTATATGTCTAGTAATTGTTGGTAGATACTGGTGGCTTCCCGTGGCCTTGTTAACAGTGAGGGAAGTGGCAATAACTATCTATCGCTTATGGTTTGCCCGAAAAGGTTTATCAGTTCCAGCTAGAAAATCTGCAAAATGGAAAACCACTATCCAAGGAGTGGCGCTTCTTCTCGCCGTGTTCCCTCCATTAGAAGAAGTTAACGTGTTAATACATGTTGTTCTTTGGGTATCGGTTCTTTTCACTCTTCAAACAGGAACTCAATATCTACTTGATGGCGGAAAAGCTACGAGCACTACTGGAGAATAGGAATGCATTTACATGAGATGTGAAGTGGTGGCGGTAGGCACAGAACTCTTACTCGGTCAAATCGTAGACACAAACTCAACTTGGATAGGTGAGCAGTTAGCACTCGCAGGCATTGACTGTCTTCGCCACACAGTAGTAGGAGATAACCCCGAACGTATACGGCTAGCCCTTGAAGAATCCTTAAGCAGATCAGATGCAGTCATCGTAACTGGAGGTTTAGGGCCAACGCAGGATGACATCACTCGTGATGTCATAGCTGAAGTCATGAATGTAGAAATGATTCAAGACCCTGATTTAGTGGAACTCATTACAGCCAAATTTAGAGGACGCGGAAGGGTAATGCCTGAGAATAATCTACGGCAAGCAGATCTACCTCAAGGCGCAACGACAATGAAAGAAATGCCTGGAACAGCCCCCGGGTTAATCTGTCCAATAAGTGGAAAGGTCATTTATGCCGTGCCAGGGGTGCCTTTAGAAATGAAACAGATGATAGAGGGTACCGTCATTCCTGACTTGGTATCTCGCTCTGACGAAGTGGCGGTAATAAGATCACGTGTTCTCCGTACTTGGGGACAGTCTGAGTCAGGATTAGCTGAAATGCTTGCTGATGAGATCAAGAGACTGGATAACAATCAAGGAGTTACTCTCGCTTTCCTAGCAAGCGGGATGGAGGGACTCAAGGTGAGAATTACAGCCAAAGCTTCAACGGAACTTGAAGCAGAAGGAGCTCTAAATGGAGAAGAGTCACGAGTACGTTCAATTATCGGGCCGCTTGTATTTGGTATAGACGGAGAGAATATGGAGGCGGTAGTTCTAAAAGAATTGATCGCTCAAGGACTCACATTAGCTACTGCAGAGTCAATGACCGGAGGTCTAATTGCTTCCCGATTAACAGATGTTCCAGGTTCAAGTAAGGCTTTCTTAGGTTCTGTGGTGTCTTACGCCAACACTGTTAAGCACGAAATTTTAAACGTTGCAGAAGGGCCTGTAGTTAGTGAACAGGCAGTTTTAGCTATGGCTAATGGGGTATGTGAACTGCTTGGGGCTGATGTTTCAGTAGCTGTGACTGGAGTGGCAGGACCTGAACCACAAGAAGGTAATCAGCCTGGATTGGTTTGGATTGGAACCAGTGTGGATGGAGAGTTGAAGGCAACCAAGGTCCAGTTTCCTTATGATCGAACAATGGCACGCCAACTCACAGCAATAACGGCGTTAGACATTTTACGTCGAAGACTGCTAGAGCGAGCAGAAAAAAACTAGCTTTCCTTGGTTTCAAGATTTATACAAGCAGAGTTAATGCAATAACGATCACCGGTAGGGGTAGGGCCATCTGGAAATATATGACCTAGATGAGCTCCACAACTCATGCAAAGTGTTTCAGTGCGAAGCATTCCAAAACTATGATCAGAACGAAAAGTTATGGTTCCTTCTCGAATTGGAGCATCAAAACTCGGCCAACCACACCCTGAATCAAACTTACTTTCACTACTGAATAAGGGCTCATCACACACGATGCATCTATAGGTTCCATCACGGGTCTCATCCCAATAGATGCCAGTAAACGGAACTTCTGTATCTGCCTCTTGAGTGCATTTATACTGTTGATCAGTTAATCGCTCACGCAAAGAGTCATTACTTTCAACAGAATTTTCAGCATTTCCCATGACCGTAACTTAGTGGAAAATAAAATTTTTAAAAAATTTTGTGAAAATGCTTGTATCGAACACCTGTTCGCAATTACAATGTTGTTATTAAGAAATGTCACACCCACTTTCTAGATTCTTGATGTAAGAAATATTAGGAATCAAATAAGAACGGAGTTCTCATGACGAAGAAAAATAGCAAGCCCAGCAAGATAGTTCCTGAAATAGGAGCAGACTCAACTGAAAGAGGCAAAGCGCTTGATGTTGCGCTTGGTCAGATTGAAAAACAGTTTGGCGCTGGTGCCGTTATGAAAATGGGCGATAAGTCGTCAATGGCTATTGAAACAGTGCCAACTGGCGCCTTGGCCCTTGATTTAGCTTTAGGTGTAGGTGGGCTCCCTCGGGGAAGAGTGGTTGAAATCTTCGGTCCGGAGGGCTCAGGTAAGACGACTTTAGCTACTCACGTTGTTGCAGAAGCTCAACGAAACGGTGGAGTATGCGCTTATATCGATGCTGAACATGCCATGGATCCGACGTATGCGAGAGCAATTGGGGTTGATGTTGACGAATTGCTGATATCGCAACCTGATACCGGAGAACAGGCTCTTGAGATAGTTGACATGCTCGTTCGATCAGGAGCTCTTGATGTAATAGTCATAGATTCGGTTGCTGCTTTGACTCCAAAAGCGGAGATAGAAGGTGACATGGGAGATACACATGTTGGGTTGCAAGCACGCTTAATGTCTCAAGCTTTGCGAAAACTTGCATCTAATTTGAATCGTTCTCAAACGATCTGTATCTTCATAAATCAATTACGAGAAAAAATTGGAGTAATGTTTGGATCTCCAGAAACTACTCCAGGCGGTAGAGCGCTCAAGTTTTATTCCTCGGTGCGTCTTGATATTCGTCGCATTGAAGCTTTGAAAGATGGTTTAGACATAGTCGGAAATAGGACAAGAGTCAAAGTAGTGAAAAATAAAGTGGCTCCACCTTTCCGTCAAGCAGAGTTTGACATTATGTATGGACAAGGAATCAGCCGGGAGGGTTCAGTTATTGACCTTGGAGCAGATTTAGACATTGTTAAGAAATCTGGTGCTTGGTATACCTACGAGGGCGAACAACTAGGTCAAGGTCGGGAAAATGCTAAAAAATTCCTTTTCGATAATCCTGAAGTAATGATGGAAATTACGGACCGGGTTTGGCGTGAAGTAACTCCAGAACCTGAAGAAGAAGTTCCAGTAGTAGACGAATTCTCAGAAGTTGATGATTTACCGATAAGCCTTGACGAATAGGATTTCGAATAGTTTCGGCAGTGGAAAAGAAAAAATGTCGAAGTGAAGACTAACATATTTAAAAAGTTCAGAAAGAGACTTTGATCCCTCATCCTTAACTGCGTAACCTAAAAGAATGAGCGAAAACTCAGAATCTTCACTTCCGCGTACATACACGGTACGAACCTATGGGTGCCAGATGAATGAGCATGATAGTGAGCGAATCGCAGGACTTCTCGAAGCAGACGGATTACAACCTGCAAATACAGAAGAAGAAGCTGACATAATTATTTTGAATACTTGCTGTATTCGAGAAAACGCCGATAATAAACTCTACGGTGCTTTAGGAAATCTCAAAGTGTTGAAGGAGCAGAGACCCGATTTACAGGTTGCCGTTGGAGGATGTTTAGCGCAGAAAGATCGTGAACTTATCCAACATCGAGCTGGCCATGTTGACGTAGTTTTCGGAACTCACAATGTTCATAGAACAGTTGATTTACTTGCTGAAGCTCGTGCAAACGGACCCGTTATGGAGGTTTTCGAGGAAGTTGTACAAGAAGAATCTGAATTTTTCCCCTCTGCTTTACCGGCACGGCGAGAAGAAGATCATAGTGCGCTGGTTACTTTGCAAATTGGGTGTGACAATTCTTGCGCCTTTTGCATAGTTCCATCAGTAAGAGGGCCTGAAATCAGTCGCCCGTTTGGCCAACTAATTGATGAAATTGAAAACCTTGCTGGTGAAGGAGTAACAGAAATTACTTTATTAGGTCAAAATGTGAACTCTTATGGACGTGATTTGACCATGAAATTACGGCAACAAGAAAACAGCCCAACTGATCAGATTAAAGCAGGAGAGATCTGGGCTTTAGATGAAAGCCGCCGCCTTCGACCTTTGTTCGCAGACTTACTTCGTGCTGTTGGGAAAGTGGATGGAATAGAGCGAGTTAGGTTCGTCAGCCCTCATCCAAAAGATTTACGCCCCGAAACAATTGCAGCTATGGCTGATGTTGATGAAGTCTGTGAACATTTACACTTGCCACTCCAGTCAGGAAGCGATCGGATACTTGCCAGCATGCACCGTGGGTATACCGCTGAACGCTTTTTGCAACGACTCACCGAAGCACGAAACCAAATTGAAGACCTTGCCGTTACTACTGACATTATCGTTGGCTTCCCGGGAGAAACTGAAGAAGATTTCGTGCAAACACTTGAGCTTGTGGCAGAGGTCGGATTTGACTCGGCCTACACATTCATCTTTTCTCCCCGTCCAGGCACCGAAGCGGCAGAGATGGTTGATAAGTATGTTGATCATGAAATTTCTGTTAACCGCTACGAACGGCTACGTAGAGTTATCACTCGCTCGTCGGCTTTAGCGCACCAGGCTCGAGTTGGACGTGTTGAATCAATAGTGATTGAAGGTCCGTCAAAACGAGAACCAAATCAAGTTACAGGTCGAACTCGCCAGAATAAAATAGTGCACGTGGAGTCCACGAAAGGACTTACCGCGGGAACTTACGCAGATATAGAGATAACAGAAGCAGGCGGGTATTACCTGATGGGTAAACTAGTGGAAATCACTGCTCCATCAAAGTCTCGCCGCCGTATCCCAGTAGTTTCAGGATAATTTCATGTCCATTCCCAACGGCCATTTGGTGCTTATAGGGACTACTGCTTCTGGAAAATCTTCATTATCAATAGAAATAGCTAAGAAAAGACCAATTCTTGAAATTCTTTCAATGGACTCAATGGCTATCTATCAGGGAATGAACATCGGAACAGCTACACCTTCAGATGAAGAACAAAGGGAAATTCAACATCATCTGATAAATATTGTTGAGTCAACCGAAGAGTTTTCGGTTTCACAATTTCAAGAAGCTGCAAATAATTCTCTGATGGAAATCGAGGACAGGGAAAAAAAAGCCCTTTTGGTGGGTGGCACAGGACTTCATGTAAGAGCAGTTGTAGACAACTTGTCCATCCCAGGACAATTTCCTGAAGTTAAACGAGAACTTGAATCTGAACTTGATACAACGAAACTTTATAAACAGTTAGAGAATTTAGACCCAATTGCCGCAAAAAAGATGGAGCCTACAAATCGAAGGAGAGTGGTGAGAGCATTAGAGGTGACTCTTGGCTCAGGGAAACCTTTTTCCCAATTTGGTCCTGGTATGGATTCGTATCCGACCACTCCATTTACCCAGATCGGGTTACAACTTTCACGTGACCATATTGATAAACGTATTTTTGAACGCTATGAAAAGCAAATAGCAACTGGTTTTCTAGAAGAAGTAGAAACGGTCATGGCCAAAGGCCTTTCACGCACAGCGGCTCCAGCTTTGGGATATAAAGAATTTCATTTCTATCTTCGTGGAGATTACTCTCTTGAAGAAGCGATCGAAAAG
>CAJXEU010000073.1 GCA_913052525.1 uncultured Actinomycetes bacterium | reverse complement strand
GAAGTATTGAAAAAATGCGCTCTACAACAACCGAGATCGTGGAAGACTTACTTGACCAACTGGCTGAAAAAAGAGAAATCGACCTGATAAAAGATTATTCCTTTGTCGTTCCTTTTGTCGTCATACATTCAATGTTGGGTCTTCCAGATGCGGACATGCTAAATGTTAGAGAATGGTCACAAACTTTGGTGCAAACTCTCGAACCGAATATAAGTCCGGAACAGGTAGACGCAGCTATTTGGGGCGGTACTCAGTTAAACGAATATTTAACTGAAGCTCTTGCATGGAAACGGAGTCAGCCTGGGGATGATCTTCTTAGTGATTTAATTGCCGTTGAGGAAGGCGGAGAAGGCCTTACTGAACCAGAACTGCTTTCAATGATTTCACTTCTTTTTGTAGCTGGTCATGAAACCACTGTAAATCTCATTGGGAATGGAACTCATTCTCTTCTGAACAATCCTGATCAATTTAATTTAGTTTTAAACGACCCTTCTGTTGATTCCACAATTACAGATGAGCTTTTACGTTTCGACAGCCCTGTACAAAATTCAGGAAGACTACTCTTAGAAGACATGAAATTATCGGGCATCCATGTTGAAGCTGGTGAGCTGGTTTTAACCGCACTAGGTAGTGCTAATAGGGACCCTAGATTCTGGGGAGACTCTGCACATGTTTTGAATATCAAAAGGCAAGATGCCTCTAGACATGTTTCCTTTGGTAGCGGAGTCCATTATTGCCTTGGGGCTGCCTTAGCTAAAATGGAAGGAGAAATTGCCATTACTAAACTGATAAGGCGTTTCCCAGAAATTTCAATCACCGAAGAACCAACGTTTAATTCCCGAATAATACTCCGCGGTAGAGAAAAATTTCCTATAGCACTTGGGGATCCTATTAGAAGCTAACCCGCAGTTACTTCTCTTCGCGTTAACTCAAATGCGGCAGAACCGGTCATTGTTATACCAGCAACTAAGGCCAGCCATGGTCCAAATCCAATTGAAAAATCTTCACGCTGAGAGTTGGTTATGATCCATCCTAAGACAGGCGACACTATAGCCATCCCAGCAACAATCTGTAGGTGAGGGTGAGAAAGTCGACCCCCTGGCTCTGCTAAACCCTTTGATCGAAGACGCATTGCACCAACTAAAGCCATTCCTACTCCCAAAAGTAGAAGTAAGAAGCCCATTCTTGGTGCACCAGGCTCGTATCCACTCCAAACCTCTGTTTCATTCCCGAACCATTTGAACAGGGGAGAAATCACTACAACTATCCCCGAGACTAGAGTCACAAAGGAAAAAATTTGTTTGTCTTGATCTTTCAAAGAAGTAGAAGTCGCTTCTCCTAAAAAAGCAATCCCCATTATGACAACTTGTGGAAACATATACGCTGTAAGACAAGCTCCAGCCGCCCCCCAGCCAGCACCCCGCACATCACTTAAATCTCTAAATGCGCCCGAATGAACAATTATAAGAAAACTTAAAATAGTCGTAAATGCTGCTACTGAAAGTATGAGGAGAATCTGCCCTCCCCCAACTGCTAGTTTGCCTAACTTAATTTCATGTTCTGAAAGCATTAAAAGTGAAATAATTACCATTAGCACACCAAGGATTGTTACAACTACCCCAAAGCCTGAACCCCCTGAGCTGTCAAAAACACTAAAACTTTCATTCTTGTAGTTGACCCAATTTCCCGCTAAAACCATCCATAGAAATAGTGATGACATGACAATTCTCACTAGAGCCAGTACTCGAACTGCATTCATCGTTTCAACCTTCTCCTTCAAGCTCTCCACCCAGATAACTGGCCTCTAGAAGATCCTGTCGTTCGAGAAGTTCCTCTGCTGAACCCTCCATCACTAATTCTCCGTGATTCATTACATAACCTCGATCAGCAACATTGAGCGCAAGATTGACATGTTGTTCAACGATTAATACTCCAGTCTCTGTTTGATCTGCTATATCACGAACAATGGGTAGTAATTGTTCAACTATTATCGGTGCTAAACCTAAACTCATCTCATCCACTAGTAGAAGTTTTGGCCGAGAGACAAGCGCTCTCGCCACAGCTAGCATCTGTTGCTCTCCTCCCGAAAGCAATCCAGCGCGTCTGTTCACAAGTGGACGCAACGCCGGAAGCATCTCAAGAGCCCTCTCAAGACCAGCTTCCATTCCAGTTTTATCTGGGCGTAAACCCAACTTTAGATTTTCATTCACTGTGAGGTTAAAGAAGAGAGAACGGTCTTCAGCTACATGCGCTAGACCACGTCGCGCCATTAAATGTGGATTACGCGAATCCACTTCTTCACCCAAAGCGAAAATGGATCCACTTAGTATGGGAATTAACCCAGAAATTGTTAATAGTGTCGTGGACTTACCTGCTCCGTTTGGTCCCAACAGAGCAACTACTTCACCTTTAGCAACATATAAATTCAAATCGCGCACTACAGGAACTCCGGCATAACCGGTATCTAGATTCTCTATTCGCAGCAAATCGCTACTTTCGGTCACTTATTCGTTCCCTTCAATAGTCATGTCTCTTAGTTCTTCTGCTGAACGAGCCTGTATCTCTCCAGCTTCTTCTCCCAAGTAAGCAGAAATTACTTCCGGATTTGTACGAATTTCTGACGGTGTTCCTTCAGCGATAATCTTGCCAAAATCCATTACATATATATAGTCACAAACGCTGAGTACCAAACCCATGTCATGATCAATTAAGAAAACTGTTATGTCGTGTTTAAGTAAATCTCGCAAATGAGTACCAAGTGAGTTACTTTCGGCGGTATCAAGACCAGCTGCTGGTTCATCAAGTAAAACAAGGTTTGGTTGAGCCGCTAAGGCACGGGCTACTCCAACTAGTTTTCTCTGTCCATGTGGAAGGTCGGTCGGCAAAATATCTGCCTGATGGGCTATACCAGCAACTTCAAGTGCCCAGTCAACTTTTTCTTCTACATCGTTTTTCTTTTGTTTAACATAAAAAATATCTTGCAATAGTGTGTACCAGCGTGTCGGATATGCGGCAACCAAAAGATTGTCTCTAACACTCAGGTCCTCAAAAAGCTCTAACGACTGGAATGTTCTAACCAATCCGAGTTGTGCCCGTTGATGTGGTTTTAGTTCAGAAAGATCCTGTCCACCGAAAGTCGCTGAACCAGCTGAAGTGGGAACGAAACCTGTTATAGCATCTATAAAGGTGGTTTTGCCTGCACCATTTGGTCCTATAAGTCCAACGAATGAGCCACTATCAACCTTTAAATCGACATGGTCATTAGCATTAAGACCTCCAAAAGTTACCGTTAAGTCTTTTGTCTCTAATAAAACACTCACGATACCTCCTGGGTATTTGCATCTATAGAGCCTGAGACTTCATTCGGACTTGAAGAAGTCCCGCGCATTACACCGGTCATTTCTTTTGAACGATTTGTAAGCATAAGGGCAACCCCTTCACCATTTGTAACGATAGCGTTTATAACCAGTCCTATTGCTCCAACAGCATTTATGTAAGCCTGTGTAATTCCTTCGAAGTGAAGAGACCCAAATTCAGAAATTATGCCACCGGCAGCAAGCAGTCCTCCAAAAATTGCTCCCCAAACTGTTGTTATGCCTCCTAAATACACAAAAGCTAAGAATCCTAAACCTACAAAAGGATTAAAATACTCGCTGGTTATCACTGGGACCTTGTAGGCAACTAAAATTCCTGCCATTCCAGCCAGCAATGAGGATACTCCAAAACCAATCATCTTAGTACGTGCTACATCAACTCCTGCAGCTGCAGCGGCTCGCTCATTTGACCGGATCGCCAGGAATCTTCTACCTAAAATACCTCTTCTTAGATTTGCAACTATTAGTCCGCCGATTGCAACAAATATGAGTGCGAAAATCGTGTACTTCCAATAATCAGTTCGGAAGGTTTTCTCATCGAGGGCTCCAACTTCGACACCAAACCAATTTGGATCTGGAGTTGGATTCGTGGTTGCAGCTCCAGCTCCCATCAGTGGTTCATTTCGAAGTAATAAATCTTCAATCGCAACTACTGCTGCAAGAGTGACTACAGCCAACTGCACTCCTCGTATGCGAAGAGCAGGGATACTTATAAGTACACCCAAAATCACAGCAGCAATTATTGCCGCAAGAGCAGCTAAAGGATCCGGCCAACCAGGTCCGTCAATTGCAAGAAAGTCCATTGCTCGTATTTTTGTTCCATCTGCTGACAAACGAATCAACGTCCAACAGGCGAACCCTGCAAGACTCCATTGGACTAGGGAAATCTGACCAAGAAAACCTACTAAGACAGTCAAACTAAGCATGAACATGATTGAGAGAAGAGTTGTCGTCAAAGTTGATTCCCAATTCGCGGTGAAAATATTAGACATCAACACCACAATCCCGATACCAATACCAAGTCCTACTAAAGGATGTTTTGCGAATGGCGCTCTAGGTTGTCTACCTACCCCTACAGTTCCTCGAATTGGTAAACGGTCACCTCTAAAATAGAGAACTAGTATCATCACTAACACTGGTGCAAATGTTCTCACCCCATCTGATGGCAACCATTCAGGCCACCAGTCATAACTGGTTGCATTAACACCCATACTCGCGATCATTCCAATTCCAAAACCACCTGCTAGAGCACCCATGATCGAAGTCAAACTTCCAACAAGGGCCGCTGCTAGTGCAGGAACTACAAACAAGATGAATGTCGGCGGACCTGCACGGTGGATGAATAGTATCCCGATAGCTCCAGCTAACACCGATGAAATGACCCAATTGAGACCAGCAAGTAGTTGTGGTGAATATCCAAGGAGTGTTGCCCCTTTTTCATTTTCATCAGCTGCACGGGTGGCTAAACCGAAACGAGTAAACCGATACAAAGCCCATGTAGCTGTTCCGATGATTAGAGCTGCTACTGCCAAATACAAAGTTGAGCCTGCCAAATTACGATCCATGCCTAAGAAATTTCTTATAGGTTCATTTGTTGAGGTGAACTCCCAAAAACCGTTATCTGCTCGATTCGCCCCGCCGAAATTTAAATTAGCTACTGATTGTAAATAAAGCATGACACCAACAGAGCCGATAACTTTCGCTAATAAAGGTGCATTGCGGAGTGGTCTGAAAACCATAATATGCATCAAGAATCCTATGAAAGCAGCCATAGCAAGAGATAAGAGCGCTGCAAGCCACACCGGCGGATCGTTCATAATATGAATCTCTACTGGGAGATTATTTATGTGTAGAGCTTTTAGGAAACCCCATTCTGGTATCGGGTCGAACCAGGGTAGAAAGATTGAACCACCATCATCTTTCACATAAGCACCGTGCGTGGTATTTCGAAGTTCGTCCCATGTAAAAGCGGTGTAAGCAGCAACAGCTCCATGTGCAAAATTAATTACACCAGAACCCCGATATGCAACTACTAGACCCACTCCAAGGATGGCAAAAACAGCACCTGCTCCAAGACCTGCAAAAGCTCCAAATAATACATCCACTACTTAGATTCCCTCATTCCAACTAATAGACACATTCTGCAACAATAGTAAAAAAAAAGGGGCAGCCCATAAATGGGCCACCCCTTCTTTATAAATTTTTTAAGTACTTTTTACTTAAAAATTATTTGCATTTAACCAGTGACTCTTGGATTTCCTGCTGCCACTCTGGCTTGAATATCACCTACATTGATGAGTTCGCCATCTAGTGACCCCATTTCCCATTCACTTCCATTCCAGAGAGTGTATGTCAAAGTCTTTTTACAGACTGCAGGAAATTCTTCTGTGTTGTCGGTACAAGTTACCGGAGGTCCACTGACAATGTGCTGGTTCACGAGCCCTACAAAGGCTGCATTCACCGCCGCACGATCATCAACATCTCCTCCAGCAGCATGCAGTTCGTTTAGAACTTGATGAACCAAGATTCCTGTTCCATAACCAAGTCTAAGGAACGAAGATACAGGAGCTGTTCTAATTGAACTGTCCGCAAGCAATGCTTCACGAGTGTTTAACTCCCACGCAATGAAATCATCGTACAAGTCAGGACGTTCAGCTATCCAGTTCTGTTGACCGAATAGAGCTCCAGTTGAAGCAGGGTTAGCAAGCACTGAATCATCAATGCAAGCACCCGAGCCAATGACCTGAGTTTCTAGACCTGCTGCGGTTATTGCATTCATAACAACGTTGCAGTCTGCTGACTGAATTCCAAAGAAGACTGCCGTGTTAGTCTCATCGCCGAAGAACTCAGCAATTTGCTGTACAACAGCATCATCATCTGTTGGGTCACCTGAATTGTCTCCGAATCCTTGCCATTCGAAGTCGTGATCGTCTTCGGTAAGCAAGTAATCCCAGAACCTTTCCTCGGTGTCAGCAAAGCACTGCATACCTGGAGGTGTGGTCGAATAAAGAACAGCAATTTTAGCGTACTTCTGATATTCGACGGTAAATGTCGCAGCACCTGGGAAGGCAACTGGACAACCACCCCAAACAGACGTTCCATTTCCATCAACAATGAAGTCATCAACGAAAATTGGCACTGTCTGCAGTGTTGGTATACCGGCCGCTGTAAATGTCGGCCATAGTGCAGGAGTGAAGAACTCAATGCCGTTGATATTTACATGCGGATTGGTTTCTGCGATTTCATTACCACAGTTAATGGCAGCATTTGGATCAAATCCATGCACACAAGCCTGGAAATCAATGGCACGGCCACCGATACCTCCCAACTGAGTGTTGATCTGATCAATAGCAATTTCAAGCCCTTCACGAACTTCAGGGAATGAACCAATAGCATCACCTTCAAGGTTTGCCATTGTTATCACTATTGGATCCAATGAGTCATCAGCAGCGCCAGCAGGATTGAGGACGGCATTTTCCCATGCCTCTGCTCCATTTCCGTGCACTGCATCATCAGCAGAACCACTTGCAATAGCTCCTGCAGTTGCGGATCCGCCTGGTGCGTATGTGAATACAACATTGTTTTTACCAGCTGCGATATCGCTGCTGT
>CAJXEU010000072.1 GCA_913052525.1 uncultured Actinomycetes bacterium | reverse complement strand
CTTAAAAATCTTCTGCTTCTTTTGTACCTAAGAGACTCCCGTATTCTTTTAGGGCTGCTCCACATCCAGCGGAATCTACGAGAACCGGCAACTCTGTTGGCAATGTTGAAATGACGTGAAGTGCTTGTTTTTTTGCCGTTGAGCGAAGGCCGGCATGGTTATGAAGTGCTCCACAACATCCGGTCTCTTTTCCAGAGACCATATATGTGACACCTATTGAGTCGAGGACAGAGAGGGCTGCTTCATGTATTTGCGAAAACCATGTATCCATTACACAACCAGTGAAAAGGACTACTTCAGGATCAGTGTGCTGCCTATATCTACCACCACGGAACGGAATCTTCTTAGGAATTGGAAGAATTTGTTTTGGTATCAACCTCAGGCGTTGGATGAAAGCTAAGGTCCAGCTTCCGATAACCAAAATTTTCATATGTAAAAGAATCCACAACCCGACTCTCAAGCGAAAACCTAATTTACGTTGACTGTGGAGAATTTCTCGAGTCTGATCAATCAGCGTTCCGTACTGAACACCAGATGGACACGCTGTCTCACATCCTAAACATTGAACACAAGTGTCCATGGACTCAACTACTTCTTCACTTAAAGACATCAAGCCACTTTCCACGCCGCTCATGAGGCTTATGCGACCTCGCGGAGAACGACTCTCGTCTTGAGTCACTAGATACGTCGGGCAATGAGGCAAGCAGAGCCCACAAGAAATACAAGCTACTAAATGATTTTTGTTTAAACCCAGAGAAGTGCTCATGGTCCCGCCTTGTAGGGATCACGTCCAGGGTTCAAACGCCCTGTCGGATCAAACGTGTCGCGAACTTTGGCTCCAAGACATAGCACTTCTTCTGGATACTGCGGTATTGAGGCTTCTGTATTTGTATAAAGAATGGAACTATGAATATCTGCAACCCCTCCATCTAAGCATGACCTATTACTAAATTTATGTCGAAATCGCGGAACCTTGATTGGACATTCGTTTCCCCTCTCTTCAAACCCAACGCTTTTCAATTGAGATACTTCCAAATCAACGTCTATTCCATAGCCTTCTAGTTGAACAAAAGTCGCTTCTCCATCCCACAAAAGAGAGGAAGGTTGAAAACACATACGGCGGACTTCTTCAGGGCGTAGCTCGCCTTGAAGCCAAACACTTTTTTCTGGTCGGGGACGCGTACGTAAAATAACTCTACCTATCAAGCCAAGTGTGCCTAATGATCCAACCAGCAGACGACAAAGATCGTAGCCAGTCACGTTTTTTACTGTTGGACCTCCTGCTTTTATTAATTCCCCTTGTGCGTTGACATATTCTGCTTGTAGCAATGTTTCGCGGACTGAGCCAATCCGGTTACGCCTAATTCCATCACGACCGACCATGAGAGCTCCACCAACAGTTGTTTCCAAGAAGCCTTCTAAACATACTTCTTGTCCGTGTCGTGCTAGTTCTTGGTCTAAATCTTTGAGCTTTGTACCTGCTTTAACGCTTACCGTCATTTCGGAAGGATCAAAAGCATCTATTCCTGTTGGAGCAAATACTAGACGTATGTCTTCATTAAGGGCACCGCCAACTTCCCAATGTGTCTTACCTCCAACCACAGCTACAAAGCCCTCCTTCCCGACATCTTCTTTAAACTTCTTCAAGTCATTCATACCCAAGCTCCATCAGGTAACTGGCTTAGATGATTAACCTCACTACAGCTCGCTCCACTCGGTAAAACTTTGAACGGGTTAGCCCGCCCATCCGGATCAAAAGCATCTTTAACTAACTTTTGGGCAGCTAAATCTTCTTTTGAAAAAAAGTTTTCCATAAATCTTTTTTTCTCAAGGCCAATTCCATGTTCCCCGGACAACACTCCCCCAGCATCAAGAGAAACTTGAACAATCTCTTCCCCTGCTAAAAGGACTCTGTCCATGACTCCCGGTTCTTGTGGATCAAATAACAAAAGTGGGTGAAGGTTTCCATCTCCTGCGTGAAAAACATTCATGACTATTAACTCATACCTGTTTGCTATCTCATACACCTCTTCTAAAACCTCTACCAATTTTGTTCTTGGTATTACGGTGTCGTGCAAGTAATAACCTGGCTGGACTTGAGCAACAGCACCAAAAGCACTTTTACGTCCTTTCCATATCTTCTCGCGCTCTATGTCTGAAGACGCTACGCGAACTGACCGAGCACCGCAGTCAAGGCTGATTTTTTTAATCTGTTCAGTTTCAAGTCTTACTCCATCGGACAGCCCGTCAATTTCAATTATTAAAACCGCTGCAGCATCAGTGGGATATCCGACTTTTACGAATTCTTCAACAACTTTCACTATGCGTTTATCCATCATTTCCATTGCAGCAGGCACTATTCCTGCGGCAATAATGGCACTAACTGTTTTAGCGGCGTCTGCTACATCCATGAAGTCAAGTAACAAAGTGCAGATTGTTGGTGGATTTGGTGTGAGTTTCACTGCTATGCGTGTTGCTATGCCAAGTGTGCCTTCCCCTCCAACAAATACCCCGCGCAGGTCATACCCCGACATATGTCCATCGATATCACCTAATTGAACGAGCGTTCCATCGGGCAGTACTACTTCTACTGCTAAAACATGAGCATTTGTGACCCCGTAAGCTAAACAGTGCGGGCCGCCGGAATTGTTTGCTACATTCCCCCCAATAGTGCAGGATTGCTGACTTGAAGGATCAGGAGCAAAATGAAATCCAAATTCACTTAAGCTTTTCGTAAGGTCTAAGTTCACAACTCCCGGCTCAACCCAAGCGAATTGTTTTTCATAATTTACTTCGAGAATGGAGTTCATCTTTGTTGTGGAAATCACTAATGGAGCGTCACAAGGAACGGCCCCACCAGCTAATCCTGTTCCCGCGCCACGCGGTACAAAAGATCGGTCGTGTCGATTAGCTGCCTTGATACAGTCAACAACGTGTTGTGTTGTCTCTGGGAAACAGACAATCCCTGGAATACCCCCAGGAAACGCTGATCCATCTCGGCTATATAAAAGTTGAGATGCTCCATCACGCTTGACTCGTTCAGATCCGATATTGCGACAAAGCTCTCTGAATAATTGGTCGTCCTGCTTTGAATGGACCTTTTTTTTAAAGAACTTATTTGCCACTTGATCATCTTAGTTCTATGTGACTGATGCCTCCTCTTACTCACTCTCCCAGTACTGAACAAAGTCTTTCTGATTACTTTCTAGAAGAACGAGTATTGACCTGACAAAAACGGTATGAATGATAAGTGAATCGTCTTAAAACTTTTGCCAGCAGAGGTGACACCCCTGTCTTAGCGCTTGCTGTAATCACAGGATTTCTAGTGGCGCTATTGATAGCTGGATTCGAAACTCTTGCCGATTCAATAGTTCTTGAGCATGTAAAAAGTTTGACACGTTGGCAAATTATTATTGCTCCGGGAGTTGGGCTTATTTTGGCCCATTTAATTCTTAGATACCTAGGTGGAAAAGCTTCTCCATCAACTTCTGACGAATTTGTACGCGCTTTTCATGACAGAAATCCCCGTCTTTCAGTACGCGAGTTACCAGCGAAACTTCTCGCCGGTATAGCCACTATTGGCTTTGGGGGATCCCTCGGCTTGGAAGGCCCTTCAATTTATGCCGGATCAGTCACTGGACTTACTGTTCGAAATCGTTTTCAAAACTGGTTAAGGAAAGAAGATGTAAAAATTCTTCTTACTGCTGGTGCTGCTGCTGGAGTGGCTGCCGTATTTCAAGCTCCCGCTACCGGAGTTCTATTCGCTCTAGAGGCACCCTATCGGGACGATGTGAACCGCAAAGCCCTACTTCCTTCCCTCCTTGCTGCTGCTACTAGTTATGTAACTTACATAAACCTCATTGGCCATGGTGCTGTCATTCCTTTCCTAGATGATCCACATTTCCGTCTCGGCGCGGACAGTGATCAAATGTGGTTTACTGCAAACGACCTAACCGCAATGTTTGGTGGCGTTGAAACTGGTGACTTGCTCGGAGCTTTTGTCATTGGAATTGGAGCTGGAATTGGTGGGCGTTCAATGGCGTGGTTAGTTCGTTGGGCCAAGTCTCAATCTAAATCGGAAAGTTTCTTGCCAAGAATTTTGCTCGGCGGTTGCATCCTTGCCTTGTTGGCTCTCTGGGCTGACTTAGTTTTTGATGCACCACTCACTATTGGCCCAGGGCAGGAAGCCATGTCTTGGGTCGTTAGTCCTAATCACGGTTTAGGACTCATCGCTCTTCTTTTTGGGATGCGTCTCGCCGCTACGGTCGTGACACTGGGTGCAGGTGGTGTTGGAGGGCTTTTCATTCCTCTTGCGGTGCAGGGTGTGATTCTTGGGCAATTTACTGGACAACTCTTGCAGGCTGAACGACCTGGACTGTATCCGACACTCGGATTAGCCGCTTTTCTTGGAGCTGGATACAAAGCTCCAATAGCTGCTGTGATGTTTGTTGCTGAATCCACCGGAGCTTCTTTTGTGGTTCCTGCTCTTATAGCCGCGGCTGTTAGCCAGGTAGTGGGAGGTAAATCTTCTGTTGCTGAGCATCAGCAAAGCATGCGACTAGGCCACCTTGAACGTCGATTTACTTTGCCGATCACTTCTGCTCTAACTACCGATGTCCTAACTGTTCCACCGGATGCAACTACCTCTGAGTTTGTCTATTTACATGTTTTAGGCAGGCGGCAGCGTTCTGTTCCTGTCGTTGACAAGGATAAATACCTTGGAATGATAAGTCTTTCCGACTTGTCTGAAATTGATCGTGCGTTATGGGATGAAACACCTGTTTCGGAGCTTGTTAGAAGCGATCTACCTGTAGCTCGTCCCTCTTGGTCTCTTCGCGACACAGTCGCTGCCATGGAGAGTTCAAAAATTGACGTTTTAGCTGTAGTAGACAACGACGCCGGTTTTATAGGCGTCGTTTACGAAGAGGACATTTTGAAACTGGATGAAATACTTGACGAAACTGGCGGTTAAATAACCCTTACGCTGTTTCTTCTTCTATTTCTTCTTCTATTTCTTCTTCAAATTCTTCAGCCCAAGCTGCATGTGCTGCTGAGACGTTTTCTTTCTCTTCTTCTGTAGAGAGACTTTCAAAGATTGAGTCAATATCGAGATCTTCGCTGCGCTTCAATGCCCGTGCTTCTTCAAATCTGCGATGCCGTCCTTTTTTCACCACGCCACTCCTGATATCTGCTTATTGTTTCTAATACTTTAACGATCATTTTTTAAAGTATGTGGACTACTAGTTTATCTTTTTTCTCTACGCTCAAGAACTAAACCTTCTTCTCCGTCAAACGCTAGAGTCGCTTTTCCTTGCAGTAATTCTCTCACCGACTCTCCGACTATTTCATTCCGCCACCCAGTACTCATTTTTGCATCACCATCACCACGAACTAATGCTTCTATGTCTGACCGTGTGCCGAGAATTGTTGGGTCAAGATCTAATTGGCGCGCTGCTTGTGACACCCAAGCAGAAACAAGAGTGACGCCAGCTCTCAAATCATTATTCTTGTCTCTTTCTTGCTTCTTTTTTTGTGGGAGTGAAGGTAGATCTTTGGCGTTTTGAAGTGCAGAAAAGATTTCTTTCGGAAAAGAGTTTTTCAAATGGCGTGTTTCAACGCCACGAATACTCTCGAGAGATTTGATGTCTTTGGGCTCCTGCTGAGCTACTCCCACTAGTGCTAAATCAGGAAAAACATAACGTACAGGAATATTCAAGTTTGCAGCTTTTGTTTCCCTCCATGCCGCTAGTGCTCTAATATTGTTCAGAGCGTTACCCCGTAAGTTTTTTCCTTCTTTTATCTTTCTCCAGGCTTCATATGGTTCTCGGCGTCCTTTTTCTCTTTCTAAAAGAAGAGAACATTCCGCCTCTACCCATGCCGTTCTTCCTCGTTCAGCTAGGTCCATTCTTATTTTTTCATAGATTTTCAGAAGATAACGAACATCGTTTGCGGCATATTCAAGTTGTGAAGCACTCAGTGGTCGAGCCATCCAATCTGTTAGACGGCTTTCTTTCTTGATTACAACCCCCAGTTGCTTTTCATACAGAGAAGACAAAGAGGGAGTGGACATTCCGATAAACCCAGCTGCTATTTGAGTGTCGAACAGGCGTTTCGGAGCTGCGCCACAAACATGTTGAAATACTTCAAGATCTTGACTAGCGGCATGCATGACTATGAGGACTTCACTGTTTAAGAGTTCTGTCAGTTTCTCTAGATCTATTTTTAGCGGATCTATCAGAGAAATACCGCCTGAATGCGCTATTTGCACTAGAGCCACGCTCGGATAGTACGTACGCTCTCTATGAAACTCAGTGTCTATTGCAATCTTTTTCTCAGAGATGAGTTTGTCCACCAACACTTCGAAGGCTTCTTGATCGTCGACATAATCGAAGTCTTGCGTCCCGGATGACGCCAAGTCTGAACCAGGTTTACTTCTCTTCATTATGATTCCTGATCTCTTTGTTTTTCTTAGCTTTTTCAAAATCTTCTGGAGTGTCTACATCAAAATAAGCCGAACTCATTTCCCTTTCTAAAACTATTATTTTGTGTCCAGAAACTGCTCTATGAGGAGCACGTTCACCTTTTAAAAATGCCTTGCGAAGATGTTCTTCTGCCGAAACAGGCCAACACGCATGCATCCATTGCTTCCGTCCTAGAACAGAAGGAACAATAATAGAGTCACGATGCGAATAGGCATAAATTACTAAATGTTGGATTTCTGTCACCTCTAATTCAGGGAAATCACAAGCCACGATTAAAACGGGAAGATCTTTATTTCTTAGAGACTGTAATGCAGTCAGAATCCCACCAAGTGGTCCTTCGTCAGGCCAAGAATCTTTCACCACTTTCCCTTCGGAATTGAAAGCCTCAGGTGTCTCATTTCCAACTATGAGGACAGAAGAAGCAGAGGCTTCTCTAAGTTTTCTTACTGACGACTCAAGCAGCGTCACACCGTCTAGTACAAGACCTGATTTGTTCACCCCCATGCGTTCACTGCGCCCTCCGTTAAGTATTACGCCCACAAAAGGGAAATTTTTTTTCATATTGTCATTCTAGTTCTTGGCCTAATATCCCACATTGCGTGTT
>CAJXEU010000071.1 GCA_913052525.1 uncultured Actinomycetes bacterium | reverse complement strand
CCGTTACTAAACTATTGTCGAGAGTGTGGCCGGTGCCTTCACAGTCTGAACAGGCCTCAGAGAAGCTTTCTAAAAGTCCTTCACCTATGCGTTTTCGAGTCATTTCAACTAAACCTAGTTCTGATATATCAAAAACTTGGTTACGCGTTTTATCTCTAGATAAGGCTTCGCGTAAAGCATTTGCTACTGCGTCGCGATTCTCTTTGCGTTCCATATCTACAAAATCGATAACAATGATTCCGCCTACATCGCGTAAACGGAGTTGATGCGCTACTTCTTCTGCGGCTTCAAGGTTATTTTGGAACACAGTTTCTTCAAGATTCGTATTTCCGACATTCTTTCCGGTGTTTACATCAATCACAGTGAGAGCTTCGGTATGTTCTATGATCAAAGATCCACCCGAAGGAAGCCAGACTTTTCGATCCAATGCTTTGCGAAGTTGTTCATATACGTGGTGACGTTCAAACAGTGTAAGTTTTTCTTGACTTTGGTCATAGAACTGTATTCTGTCCGCTAAAGCTGGATTTAAACTTTCGACATATGTTAGGACTTTCTCATACATCTCCTGATCGTCTATAAGTACCCCGCGGAAATCTTTGTTGAATTCTTCACGGATGAACCGAAACGCTAATTCTGGTTCTCGATATAGCAGCGAAGGAGCGGAAGATTTATCTGCTAAAGATGAAATTTCTTCCCATTGTTTAACTAGCCGGCTTACATCACGTTCTATTTCCTCATTGGTGATGTCTTGAGCTGCTGTACGGACAATGATGCCGTGTTCAGCAGGTTTTACTCGATCCAAAATTTTTCTCAGTCGTTTTCGTTCACCTTCTGGAAGTCGTTTAGATATCCCATACGTATCGCTATTTGGTATTAGAACCACGAATCTTCCCGGCAATGAAACTTCTTGAGTCAACCTTGCCCCTTTGTGCGCTATGGGATTTTTTGATACTTGGCTAATAATGTCTTGTTTAGCTTTGAGAACTTGTTCTATACGTGGTTGAGTCTTTTTCCCGCTGTTTTCTGAATCAAATTGAACATCTCCTCGATAGAGGACCGCGTTTTTTGGTGTTCCTATATCTACAAAAGCTGCTTCCATTCCTGGCAACACATTTTGTACTTTTCCTAAATAAACATTTCCGTGTATCTCTGATACGTCATCTGCTGGGCGCGAAAGATAATGCTCAATGAGAGATCGCCCTTCAAGCACTGCTACTTGTGTGCTTCCTCCGGAAACGCTGACACACATCAGATAACGTCCAATTGGTTTACCTCTGCGTTCTCTTCCTTTGCGGCGACGAAGCGTAGCTTCGTCGAGTTCCAAAGGTCCGTCGTCAGTTAAAGCCTCTACAGGGCTGTTTCGAGCGCGTCCACGATTTCCTTTGCGTCGTTTCCTTCTGCGCTCGCTGTTTTCGTTCTTCCTCTCTGACCCATTTGCTTCTGGAGCTGGGCGAGAGTCCCCTATTTGTGGTTTCTGACTTGTGTCAGGACGCGTGTCACCAATATTAGGTTTTTGTTGTGGATCTGATGACCCGTTGTCGGTTGAGCCTACTTTCGGAGGCTTGTCCGTTTGTTCGGACATGATTTAATTCCCTTCTAGTCACGTCTGCAATCTGGGCAGACGGGGCAGGGGCATCATTAATTGATAGCGGCTCTATCCGCTCGTCACCCTGCAACATCCATTGATTCATTCTGCACACATTCCGTGCTTTAATTGGCGGATTTGAAGCCGCCAGTAGTTCTGATGGTCTAAGTGTTCGAGGTTGAGTTCCAAGGTCGGCTTGCACCCGCACTCCTGCTTCTGTTTCCTCGATGACTTCTATAGAGATTACCTGATTTCGGAGGTCTTCCACGACCACTTTCCCTTTTCTCTCTCTTTTGACAACTATCTCAGAGGATTCAAGGACTCCTTCAGACCATTTTTTAGCTTGTTCTAGCGTATAACCGCTTAAATCGAACTGCCAAGTGCTTTGGACTACTACTTGCTGCAAGGAGTCTGCTCTTAATTCTTTTCCAGCAATTTTCTGTACTTCTAGTCCTAATGGTAAAGCTAAATTTATTCTTTCTTGAATTTCTTTTAGATCATCAAAGTTTTCTTGAATATCTTCTGCTAATTCAAGGTCCAAATATTCTGCTTCTGATTCGTTTCCTGTTGGCAATGCTAAACCAAAAGAGATTTTCGGCCTTGGGGAGAATCCTTCGCTGTAAGCGATTTTGATTTGTGCTTTTCTCAAAGATCTTTCCCATATGCGTGCTACATCACGATGGCTGACAAAACGTATTTTCCCTTTTTTCGAAAACCTGACTCTTATTTTTTTCATAACTTCATTCCGGAGAAACTCACTGGAACACTTCCTGATGTCAAATTCTGTTGTCCGGTTCCTTGACTGCCGCCAGCAGGCGGTTGTGCTGATGCAACTACGTGTTCGATTCCATATCCGGTGCATGCTCCACAGTCATAACATGGAGTCCAACGGCAGTCTTCTAAACCAACTGCATCTAATGCGTCCCTCCATTCTTGCCAGAGGAAATCTTTATGAAGGCCTGCTGAAAGATGATCCCAAGGTAATGTTTCTTGTTCAGTTCTATGTCGGTAAACATATGAATCTAAGGACAGGCCGTGTTTTTCCATGGCGTCTACCCAGAGTTGCAGATTAAAATGTTCGCTCCATTCTTGAAACACACCTCCTTTTCTCCATACCTCTTCAATAACCGCTCCTATTCGCCGATCTCCACGACTAACGATTCCTTCCGCTACTGAAGCCCGACTGTCATGCCATTTGAATTGAACCCCGCGTGAGGACTTTGCTTCGTCGCGAAGCAACCTTATTTTTCTATGAAGCTCTTCTTCAGTGTTTTGCCCAAACCATTGGAATGGAGTAAATGGTTTAGGAACGAATCCTCCGACCGAAACAGTTACTGAAGGACTTTTCTGATGTGATCGACCAACTTCAACACATTTTCTAGCCATGTCAATTATCGCTTTAGTATCTTCGTCAGTCTCGGTTGGTAGGCCTGTTAAAAAATAGAGTTTCATTCTCCGCCATCCTTGCGAATAAGCAGATTCCACAGCTGAATAGAGATCATCTTCACCGACTAGCTTGTTTATCACTTGTCTCATTCTCCAAGAGCCTGCTTCTGGGGCAAAAGTCAGCCCAGTTCGACGGGCTCGTTGTAACTCTGCTGCTATTCCGACTGTAAAAGCATCTACTCGAAGGCTCGGTAACGACACGGACAATTGTCCACAGCCTGAATCGTCTAAGGTGCCCTTGACCACTTCTTCAATCCCACTAAAATCGGCTGTGCTAAGGGAGGTGAGAGACACTTCGTCATATCCGGTTCTACGCACCCCTTCACTAATCATCGTTCGAACTTGTTTCGCTGGTCTTTCTCGAACAGGTCTCGTTATCATTCCGGCTTGACAAAATCTACAACCACGGGTGCAGCCTCGGAAAACTTCTACATTGAGACGGTCATGTACGACTTCTGTCACAGGTACTAATTGATTTTTGGGATAAGGCCAATCAGTTAAGTCGCTTACGGTTCTCTTTTCAACCACTTCAGGAGTTTCCGGGAATCGTGGTGTGATGCTAATGAGTTCTTCTTTTTCATACTCCGGCGTATATGCGTAAGGGACATATACGCCAGGGATTGTTGCTAATTCTCTTAAGATGCTTTCCCGGGATGTGCGACCAGAGTTCTTCCATCGTCTGATAGTTTCGGTTATATCTGATACCACTTCTTCCCCGTCACCTAGAACGGCAGCATCAATAAAATCTGCTATTGGTTCTGGGTTGTATGTACAATGACCACCGACAATTACTAAAGGATCTTCTGGTCTTCTTCTTTCTGTATGAATCGGAACATCCGCTAAGTCAAGGCATTCCAATAAATTGGTATAAACCAATTCGGCGGAGAGGTTAAATCCAAGAACATCAAATTCTTGAGCGGGTCGGTGTGTGTCTACCGAAAAAAATGGAAGCCGATTTTGTCGCAACACAGAAGCCATATCTGTCCAAGGGGCATAAGCTCTCTCTGCCACTGCATCTGACCTCTCATTAATTATTTCATAGAGGATTTGAAGCCCTTGATTTGGCAGTCCCACCTCGTAAGTGTCCGGGTAAGTTAATAGCCAAGAAACCTTATCTCGATGATATTTAGGAGTTATCGCTCCGTCTTCGCAGCCGATATAACGAGCCGGCTTCTGAACATCATCTAGAATTCCCTCTAATTGAGGCCATATTGAACTCATAACTTGATCATGCTATCCAGTGTTTTGCAATGTCTAGTGCCTCTAAAACGATCCGTCGTAGCGATAATCGTGTCGACGCATATGAACACTTTGAACGAGACCTATAGCTATGAACGTAGCAATAACAGAAGACCCTCCATGACTAACTAGTGGGAGCGGTATTCCAGTGATTGGCATTATTCCTACTGCCATTCCCACACTTTGGAATATCTGAAATAAAAGCATTGAAAAAACTCCAGCAGCAATCAACGATCCAAACTTGTCATCGGCAATTTGGCTAATTCTCCATATACGTATCAGCAATAACGCCAAAAGACCTAAAACGACCACACTGCCTATAAACCCTGTTTCTTCAGCGATAACAGTAAAAATAAAATCGTTCTGCTGTTCTGGAACAAGATCCGAGTTGTTTTGCGTTCCTTCAAATATTCCCTTACCAGTTAACCCACCATTACCTATAGCTACTTGTGCTTGTTCTAAGTTATAACGAGCCCCGGAATCAGATTCGCCGTCGATGAAGACCAGTAATCGGTCAACTTGATAGTTAGCCAGACTGTCTGATTGTAGAACAACGGTAGCAAGTGTGATCACTATAAGAATGAAAACAAACATGTGGCGTCCTTTCACTCCGGCCACTAATGTCATTCCGGCAACGATTGCTCCATAAACCAGCAAGGTTCCTAAATCTGGCTGCTGCCAAATGAGGAGACTTGGTACCCCTGCTATCGCTAAAGCAATCATCAATTTTCGACCACTCGAGGTGTTCGTTGTTCCGTACCAAGCTGCTAATGCAACTATCAGAATTACTTTCCCAAATTCGGAGGGCTGAATCTGGTATCCGCCTATCTGGAACCAGGCTTTAGTTCCTTTGCTCTCTACTCCAGCAAAAAGGACAAAGAAAAGGGAGGCCGATATGAGTGCATAAAGATAGAGGACGAACCGTTGAAAGAATCTGTGACCTAACCAAGCAGTTGCGATCATGGCGACAATACCAATTACAACAAAAATAAGTTGACGTTCTAAAAACCGAGTTTCTGCCGGTCGAAGAATAGTATCAGGTCCGCGAGTAGCTGAATAGACCATCAGGACCCCAATTGCAGATATCACCAGAGTTATGATCGGCAAAAAATAATCAACATGGCGAAATAACGAAGGACGGACTTCGCGTGGGATCTGCGTACTCGTCATTGAACATTCACCGTTATTCCATTATCGAGCAGTAGTGATACACAATTAACCACTTCTCCTCGTACCCGCACTTCACCATTTGCTTCGAGAACCGGACCGGTGTCGGTTCCTATGCCGGTACTACTTCCGCCTACGTTTGATAATTGATCACTATCTAACCAGTCAAGCCATTCCATGCATAACGGTAGGGCAGCTGACCTTGCGTAACTAACAGCTGCTGTCGGTGCATCTTCAACTGTCTCTGTTACTAGTTTTTCCATAACACGGGCTACTAGAGGTGCTGCTGAACGGCTTCCAAAGCCAGCTTCTTCGAGAAAAACAGCCATTGCGAATGAAGGTTCTTCTATAGGGCCAAATGCGACGAACACTGCGGTGTCGGCTTTACCTCGTACTTCTGCTGTACCCGTTTTTCCAGCGATAGGTGACTCCTCTAAGGGGAAGAAAACTCCGTCGTAATTTCTGCTATTAAAGGCGTCATAACCAGTGCCATCTTCGTCTATAGTTACTCCTAGAAGTCCTTCAAGAGCTCTTGAACGAAACTCGGGGTCTATTTCTATTTCTCCTAAGATTCGCTCATCGAATTCTCTGATTGTCTCCCCTGTTTGTGTAGTTACTTTGAGAGCGATATTTGGGGATCTCAAAGTTCCATCATTAGCAAAAGTGGCATAAGCATTTACTAATTGCAAAGGAGTTACTAGAACATCTCCTTGACCTATGGAAGTGTTTACGTTATCTCCGGGATACCAGTTACCATTTGGGAAGGCTATTGGGTTGTTTTCATGCCGTTCTTCTCTGTTTTCTGGTGTCGGCATGAATCCTGACTGCTCGAATGGAAGTGCTATCCCTGATTCAAATCCCATTCCGTACACGTTAGATGCATCTTGTATCCCAGTTTCGTTATGTACTGGGTTGATATAAATAGATTCACCGATTGTGTAAAAGTAAACATCGCTTGAGACCGTGATGGCTCGAACTAAGTCAATTTGCGGATATGGAGCATCATTAGCGTTTCTGAATATACATCCAGAGTCGGCGATATCCCCTATACAACTTTGTAGTTTGTAGTAGCCCGGATCATCCCAAAATTCATCTGCATCTTTCACTAGTCCCACACCAAAAACTCCTTCATGCCAAGCAGCATGTGCGGTAAATAGTTTGAAAGTGGAGCCAGGGGCATATTCTCCTTGAATTGCACGATTAAACATGGGTAAGTCATTCAATGGATCATTTAGTGATGCCCATTCGTCTCGGGTGAATCCTCCTATTGAGTCGTTTGGGTCAAATTTCGGGTAAGAAGCTATGGCAATGATATTTCCATTTGTCGGATTCATAATGACTGAGGCCCCACCTGGAACGTCGTAAGGGAGAGGGTCTTCTTCTTCCTCTTCTTTTTTCTCCGGCTTTTCTTCTCTTTGAGAAAATATGGTTCTTTCAAGTTGTCTCTCTAATAGGGACTGAATATCAATATCGATTGTTAAATGAACGTCGTCACCCGGAATAGGGGCAATGAATAAGTCTTCTCGTTCACGAACTATTTGACCTAGACGATCAACTTCTACAACACGACGTCCTGCAACTCCTCGTAAGTCGTCTTCAAACATAAGTTCTATTCCGGCTTTTCCTATCTCGTCGCGTAGTCCGTAAGCTTTGTTCTCT
>CAJXEU010000070.1 GCA_913052525.1 uncultured Actinomycetes bacterium | reverse complement strand
TTCACGAGCAATTGATTGGACCGGTGAACATGTCGTTACAACTGTCCATACAGCACGGCGACGTTATGACATGGCGTTACTTCGATTTCAAGCACGATTAGAGAGCCCTCGAGTAGATCGAGTATTTCCTTGGTTCGTGGCACTTTGTTTATGGGTCATCTTGGCACTCTTAGCTGTAGCTCGAAGTAAAGATCTAGGATTAAGCAGCACGCTCGGTCATTATTTGCAGGCTTTACATTTGATGGAATCTGGAGTTTCCCCTGAGATTAGCGAACTTGGTATCAATATTTTTGCCCAACACGCAGCTTTTATATTCTTCCCAATTGCTTTTATAGCGCGAGTTTTTCCGCCGACAGAAACTCTTTTAGTGATCCAATCCTTTGCTATATCAATAGCAGTAGTTCCTCTTTGGAGAATTGGGAGAGAGTCTGCGAATTTACGAGTTGGTGCTTGCGGGGCAATAACTCTTGCATATGTGCTTCATCCGTCAATACAAAATCTGAATCTGGCGGGATTTCACCCTGAAGTTTTTGCCCTGCCAGCACTACTAGCTGCTTATCTTCAAGGGCAGAAAGAACGTTGGTGGGCGGTAGCTGGTTTTCTTTTGATAGTTCTAACTTCACGTTCGGACCTTGGGTTAGCAGTTACAGCTTTGGGAATTGTCTTCATCTTGGAAGATAAGCCGAGGAAGGGAGCATTGATAGGTCTCTTGGGTTTCTCATGGTTTCTGATAATGGCATTTGTTATTCAACCGATTATCGGCAATGGCCAGTATCCGCATTTGGAATCGTTCTCTTCTTATGGAAGCGGATCTTTTGGGGTGTTACTTGGACTGCTTTCTGATCCTCTTTCTGTTCTTGGTGATTTGTTTGCGAGAGAGAGTTTTGAGAAGGCTCTTCTTCTAGTGGCCCCAGTGCTCTTTTTACCTTTGGTGAGAATGCGCTATTTGTCACCAATACTTCCGCTTCTGGCTTTCTATTTGATAGCCGAAGTGTCAACAGACGATTTGTACAATCCGCAACAAGACGTAGCGCTCTTAACCTTCGTATTTATTGGTGCGGTGTATGCATTAACTCGAATTGGCCAAGCTGGCGTTAAGCGAATACTGGTGGATAAGCGAGTACTCGCAGTGTTAGCCCTTACAGCAATAGTTTTCTTCGTGCGAGATGCAGCTTCTTCTCCCTATGAAGAACCCTGGGCATGGGGGCAAAGAGACGTTAGCGATATTGCTCGCTTAGATGCAGTCAAGAACATTGAGATCCACGATCGAGTCCTGACACATTCAAGTGCTTTTAATCTTGTAGCTGAACGTGAAACTGTAAAACTTTTACCAAGTGGCGACTATTTTCTTCCAAGTCTCAGCCTTGTAACTGGAATAGATACTGTCATTTTTGATTCGAATGATCTCCAATGGAAGCAAAATGATATTGAAACGTTTGGGCGTGCCCTTCAGACCTTAGGGTTCAAAGAAGAATTCAACAGATCTGGAATTCAAGTTTTTTCAAAACGCCCTTAAGAGGTTTGGGTGACTTCAGCCTCGTTAAGTTTTTTGCGTAAAAGATCAGCCACATTATCCAAATCTTCAGGATCACCCATTTGCGCTTGAGAAAAATCAAGATGTGACATTTCCTCTATAGGGACGCAGTGGATGTGGGTGTGAGGAACTTCAAAACCGGCAATCATTAAGCCAACTCTGGCAGGTTCAAAAATGATTTGCTGAGCATTGGCGACTTTATGAGCGATATTCATTAAATGAGTCATTGAATCAGGGGGGAGTTCATGCCATCTATCCACCTCTTCTCGAGGGACAACTAGGACATGCCCGCGGTTAAGTGGTCGTATATCAACCATTGCTATACAGATGGGGTCTACCCAAATAATGCGACCAGGGATCTCTTCATTGATGATCTTTGTAAAAATTGAAGCCATATGAATCCTTGGCGAAGACCGCGGTAGTTTTGTTCTCTGATCGTAGGCTGCAAATTGTGAAAGAAGGCGTATTTTCAAAGTACTTCAATCGGGAAGAGATTCTAACTTTCCCTAATCTGATTAGTTTTGCTCGTTTGGGATGTATCCCTTGGTTTGCTTGGCTTCTAGTAGCGAATGAGGACAGAATCTACGCGGGCCTATTATTAGGGATTCTCGGAGTCACTGACTGGGTAGATGGATGGATTGCTCGCAGGTTCAACCAAATAAGCGAACTTGGAAAAATTTTAGACCCAACTGCAGACAGGTTACTTCTCATTGTCGCAGTTCCCGTTTTGATCATCGATGGTTCTGTCCCGGCTTGGTTCGCGTTAGCAGCACTAGTTAGAGAAACACTGGTAGGTGGAGCAGCGATACTTTTGGCGATTCTAGGAGCACGACGCATTGATGTAACTTGGTGGGGGAAAACATCTACTTTCGCAATGATGTGGGCTTTCCCTTGTTTCCTCCTTGGAGAGTCAGAGATATTTGGTAGCGAATTCTTTACTTTCTTTGCTTGGTTATCTGGGCTTCCGGGCCTTATTATTGCCTGGTTTTCTGCGGCACAGTATATTCCTTTAGCCAAGAGAGCGTATAAAGAAGGGCAAGTACCGAAGAACTAGAATACGTAACGCACTTTAGAGAGAAGACTAAAGCAGTAGACTAGAACTAGAAGAATATAAGAGAATGGTAGAGCTGCTTAGCTATCAACTAGCAGATAGATCAAATTTAGAATTTAAAAGGAGGACCAATGATTTCTGTGACTTGTCAGGATTGCGGACACGTAGATAAGCAATCATCTAGATTCTGTCCTTCTTGCGGAAACAAGCTCGTAAATGAAAGCGAAGAAAGTACTGACGTATTTGAGGTCGTCGGTTCTGTTCCTCATGAATATGATCGTGCACAGTTCCCAGAGAATTGTGGCCTATTTGTCATAGAGTCTGGCTCCAAAGCAGGTGCACGATACGGACTTGAAGATGAAGTGGTAACTATTGGTCGTCACAGTGAAGTCGGAATATTTCTCGACGACATAACCGTGTCACGTCAACATGCTCAAGTTGAACGAACCAATGACCAGTATTTAGTAAGAGATGCAGGTTCACTGAATGGAACTTATGTAAATCGCGAAAGAATTGATTCTGCCCAACTTCAAGACGGAGACGAAGTTCAAATCGGAAGATTTCGCTTTGTTTTCTTTCATGGAATAGGAAACTAAGTAACCATGATTGGAAGAAATACTGAAGAGGTAGCTGCAGATTCTGATAGAACAATGTCAATTGGCGAAGTTCTTTCAGGTCTAGAACCTGAATTTCCAGATATTACAATTTCTAAAATTCGATTTCTAGAATCTCAAGGTCTTCTAGACCCACAAAGGACTGCCTCCGGATACAGAAAATTTTCTGTTCAGAATATGACAACTTTGCGCTGGATACTTCGGCAACAACGAGAACACTTCCTACCTTTAAAAGTCATCAGACAGTTATTAGATGAATCGGGTGGACAGATACCTAAGGAAGTCAGTGACGATTTAGCAGGCGATGTTCAGCCTTTCAGAGAAAGAGGCAACAGTCACACCTTTGTAGGTTCAGTAAGTGTGAGCCTCGAGGAATTAGCAAAAGCTTCAGGGTTAGAGATGTCAATAGCCAGGGAGTTGGAGAAAATGGGCCTCTTATTCGGTCATGAAACTGGGAGTGTGACTGTTTATGACGATGATTCTCTTCTAGTAGCTCAACTAGCTTCTATATTTTTAGATCTGGGTTTCGATATACGTCATCTTCGAATGTACTTAGTTTCCGCTCAGCGAGAGGCGGGAACATTAGAACAAGTTTTACTACCTCGCTTACGCGACGATTCTACGACTCGCTCGCAAGTTAATAAGCAATTAGATGAGTTGATGGAAGCAGGTTCTCGACTTCGTCAGATAATTCTGCGACGCTCCCTTGGACGCCTTGGTCAATAAATGATGAAGTCACCTCAACTTCTTTATACACGCGATCAAATCATGAATCGAGTTGATGAACTAGGTGATGAATTAACTTCAACGTTAGATGAAGGAGCAGTAATCGTAGGTGTACTCAAGGGATGCTTACCGTTTATGGCCGATCTAGTTAGAAGAATAGACGTACCTGTTGAGATTGATTTTCTTGCTCTGAGCGTCTTCGCCCCTGACAGTGGCAGGGTTCGGTTGACTCGAGACCTAGATACAGATATCACCGGCCGACAAGTTGTTTTAGTGGAAGATTTAGTTGATACCGGACTACGTCTTAATTTTTTACTCAAACATCTCAAAGATCGCTCGCCATCAGAAGTAAGAGTGTGCACAATGTTTGACCGTGTTGAACGCCGAGTCCTTCCCATCAACTTAGAGCACGTTGGATTTGAACTTGATTCCTCTTTTGTCGTTGGTTATGGATTGGATTATGGAGGACAATTTAGAAATCTTTCTGAACTTGTTTCAGTAGATCTAGGTGATTTAGAGGAGAGGTCTGATCAATTGTGTGAACAGGTCTACGCTCTAAGTCAAAAAGAAGAAGTATCTTCTATGGGTGTGAGTGAATAGGGACCTAAAAATGATCGAAATGAAAATAATGAGTGTGCAAGAAGTGTTACCAACAAATGTCCCTGTGGTTCTGCTTCAAGAAGAGTCTGGAAATCGTTTGCTTCCCATATTCATTGGTAGACCAGAAGCGACCGCTATCGGCCTGTCACTTGCTGATCAGAGTCCTCCACGGCCAATGACTCACGATCTTTTGACTACTGTCGTTGATCTATTTGGATTTCAAGTGGAACGAATAGAGATAACAGAATTACGTGAAAAAACCTTTTTTGCTGACATTTACTTTCGCGGCCCTAATGGAGTGGAAGTCGTTTCTTCTCGTCCTTCAGACGCTTTAGCTATCGCAGTTCGTACCGGGGCAACTATTTATGCAGATGAGGAGGTAATGGAACAAGCAAGTTACCTACCTGATGAAGGCGATAATCTCTCAGAGAGTCAAATTGATGATTTTCGCGAATTTTTAGATTCAGTCAATCCGGACGATTTTGCTTAATTCATTACTTTTAGTGACTAAATTCGCGCCAAGCGCGCGAAATAGTTGAATTTTTGATCAAAAAACTCTAATCTTAGGAAAGTACACGGATGTAGTTCATCAGCCGAACTGCACATATTCAAAGGCGTAGGCTTTTCATGGATGCCAATAAAAATGAAAAAGGTTATAGCGGTAAGAAGACAGCTGAAATAGTTGGGATCACTTACCGCCAACTTGACTATTGGGCACGGACAGATTTGGTACGTCCTTCTATGACAGATGCTGCGGGATCAGGAAGTAGACGCTTGTATTCGTACAGAGATCTACTGGAGTTAAAGGCAATAAAAACTCTTCTTGATGCTGGAATACGCTTAGAGATGGTTCGTGAAGTTTTCTCTTACCTCTCAAGTGAGTTAGATGAAGATGTCACTCAAGTAAATCTTGTTATTAGCGGAAACAAATCTGTTCTTGTAAGAAGCGGTGAAGAGATTGTAGACCTATTACAAAACGGGCAAGGGGTTCTAAATATTCTCCCATTAGCCGGAGTCAAAGAAGAAGTTGACGCAAAGATACTGGATTTAAGTGCCTTCTCTCACAGAGGAGTTGACGGCCGGGGATCCCCACTGGCGGTCAGCCAATAGATTACGCTCAGTTACATCCATGGCTGAGCTGTACAAAATTCACGATTCGGAAAGATCCGAAAAATTCGCTCATGAATCTGAGAAACGAATAGCTGAACTTTTCGATTTTTATGGAGTCTCCTGGGAGTACGAACCAACAACTTTTGTTCTTGATGAAGACGAGGTAGGAAACCCGCTTTCTGCTTTCACTCCAGATTTCTATCTGCCAGATTATGACGTTTATTTGGAGATCACTACGCTTCGTCAATCACTTGTCACTCATAAGAATAGAAAACTTCGCAAAATGGGTGAGAAGCACCCAGATGTCAAAGTTCGTATTCTTTACCAACGCGATATTGAGCGCTTATTTGTAACTCACGCTGCGTGAATTAAGAACTGATAATAAATTTAAGCAGGCCAACCTATTCGAGAAGATCTGGCTGTTCTTGAAGAATTCGGTCAAATAAAGGTTGAGCGCTAAGCCAGCTGGAGAATGGATTACCAACGTATTTATGGGTATGGGCAGCAGTCTCATGATCAAGAACTACTGGTGTTCCCGCTGCTTCAGCTAACAGTTGGGCTTGGCAAGAGCGTTCCATCGTTACAAAAAGCCAGATTGCTTCATCAACCGAATCGCCAACAGTTAATAATCCGTGATTTCTCAGTATGGCAGCACGGTTACTTCCAATAGATTCAGCAATCCGAACTCCTTCTGCTGGATCATTGACAACTCCAGTGTAATCGTCAAAGAGAACATGATTCTCGTAAAAAATGCATGAATCTTGAGTTATCGGATCAAGTGTACGGCCAAGAGAAGACCATGCTTTGCCGTAAAGCGAATGGGAATGCGCCGCAGCCGAAATCTCAGGATGAGTCATATGTATTCCAGAATGTATGGCAAAAGCGGCTTGATTGACTGCATAGTCGCCTTCTAATATTTCTCCGGTATGAGCTACTAGAAGCAGGTCTGATACCGAGATATCACTAAATGGTTGGCCAAGAGCGTTAACCCAGAAGGCATCAGTTTGCTCTGGGTCGCGAACCGTAATATGCCCTGCTACACCTTCGCTGAAACCGAATTTTCCGAAAATACGAAAGCCAGCAGCTAAACGTTCTTTTTTATATTTTCTTTCCTCATCGATAGAATCAAAAGAAGGTACTTCATAATAAATGGGTTTACTTCCCGCTGGGGGTGGAACGGCCATATTAAACTCCTGTCTAATGGTATTTAATTGTAGTGAACGCTTCTAGTTAGCGTCCTAAGACATCAAGGGCTTGTTGACGCAACCAATGATCAGCCATAACTAGAAGAGTCATTGATTCGACTAACGGAACAGCACGGGGGAGAACACAGGGGTCGTGCCTCCCGGTGGCGGAAAGTTCAACAGGGTTATTTTCAGTATCTACAGTTTCTTGTGGAGATGAAATTGTTGCAGTTGGTTTGAAAGCAACTCTAAAAATAACATCCGCACCGTTGGTAAT
>CAJXEU010000069.1 GCA_913052525.1 uncultured Actinomycetes bacterium | reverse complement strand
ATTTCACTATGGATTTAGTGTCAAAAGACATAGGAATATTTGACAAGATCGCTCGAGACTTAGAAGTCCCTTTAGAACTATCTCCGCTTCTCGTTGAAATATTTAAAGATGGTGAACAAAAGTACGGATCTAGAGAGTGGTCCTCGAATATTATTCGTCGATTAGAAGATCAAACAGGAGTTGAAGTTCTAGCTCCTGGTTTCCCGAAACAGATGGTAGATGACGAAGAAGAAATTCCGGGATATGAAATAAAGAGCGGTAAGTCTTCTTAAACGATGGGATCGTCTGGATCTAACCCGTGAAGTTCAGCGAAAAAACGTAGATTTGGTTCTATTAGTTCAAAGACAGTGGCATCTGTTGAAGGAAGCTCTCCATCATGCAAACCTAGTCTTTCTGTACGTTCCCCCCACCTTAAAACAATGGAACCCCAAGTGACTCCTCCTCCAAAAGCAGAGAGCACAACAATATCGCCAGGACTAATTTGGTTTGAATCAAGAGCATCTGAAATAGCCATCGGTATAGATGCCGCACCTGTGTTTCCTAGATTCTCAATATTCATGAAGACTTTGTTTTCATCAAACTTAAGTAAACGAGTAGCAGCATCCACGATGCGGCCGTTTGCTTGATGGGGGATAACCACGTCAACGTCTTCAGAATCAAAACCGGCAGTTTCAAGCACCCGAGTGACAGAGGCCGCGATTCCTTGTACAGCAATCTTAAAGACAGCTTGGCCTTCAAAATGAAGAGCCATCTCTTCAACAAGAAGTGGATTGAAAACATTTCCGTTGGTGCCCATTGATTTGAGAACCATTGTTTGCCCTTTACCCCCGTCAGCACCTATGTCAACGGCGAGAACTCCAGCGTCTCCCTCAGTAGCCTCATAAACAGCAGCCCCAGCTCCATCTCCAAATAAAACAGAAGTAGATCGGTCACGATAATCCATCAATCCAGATAATTTTTCTGTTCCGATAACTAAAGCTTTTTTAACAAAACCAGATTCAATCATTCCAGCAGCATTTGCAGTCGCATAAATAAAACCTGAACAGGCTGCGTTCAAATCAAAAGCAGCGGAATTCACTGCACCTAAACGATCCTGAACCATTGCAGCAACACTTGGGCAAATCAAATCCGGAGAGGTTGACGCAACCAAAATCAAATCCAACTCTTCTGGATCTAAATTTGCCGCAGCCAACGCACGACGTCCCGCTAATTCAGCAAGATCAGTTCCACCAACATGAGAAATACGTCGACTCTTTATACCGGTGCGGTCAACGATCCACTGATCGTTAGTATTTGAAAGTTTTTCAAGATCTGCGTTTGTCAACTCAACAGGAGGAATACATTTACCCCATCCAGTGATAACAGCTTTGGTCGACATGTGACTCCTAACAGTTCTTCTGTCACGCTAGTTCTAAATTAGCGACTCGTTGCATTAAGAGTTAAAGAATCACAACAGAACGAAGAACTTCTCCGCGTTCCATAGCATGAAAAGCTTCTTCAACGTCGTTCAAAGAAATAGTTTCTGAAACAAACTTTTCAAGATTTAAACGCCCTTGAAGGTGCAAGTCGATCAGCATTGGGAAGTCTCTACTTGGAAGACAGTCCCCGTACCAAGAAGATTTAAGTGATCCACCTCGACCAAAAACTTCTTGCAAAGGAAGCTCAATCTTCATCTCAGGATTCGGAACTCCTACTAGTACAACTGTTCCAGCTAGATCTCTCGCAAAGAAAGATTGTTCATATGTTGAAGGTATCCCTACTGCGTCAATGACGACATCAGCTCCGTTGCCACCGGTAATTCCACGTATGGCTTCTATTGGATCTTCTTTCGAAGAATCCACAGTATGAGTGGCTCCAAATTCTTTAGCCATTTCTAACTTGCGTTCATCAATATCTACAGCAATGATTGTGTGCGCTCCAGCAAGATTTGACCCAGCTATTGCAGCATCGCCAACTCCGCCACATCCAAATACTGCAACAGAGTCTCCTCGGGTTACTTGTCCGGTATTAATAGCAGCTCCAAGACCTGCCATGACTCCGCACCCAACTAGCCCTGCAACCTCAGGTTTGGCTTGGGAATTTACTTTGGTGGCTTGCCCTGCTGCGACAAGAGTTTTTTCAGCGAAAGCACCAATTCCTAACGCTGCAGTCAAGGGAGTTTCTTCAACAGTCATTTTCTGTGTGGCGTTATGTGTGTCAAAGCAGTACCAAGGGCGCCCTCGTTTACAAGAACGGCATTCACCGCAAACAGCTCTCCAGTTCAATATGACGAAGTCACCAGGGCTGACATTGTCAACACCTTCACCTACTTCTTCTATAATGCCAGCTGCTTCATGGCCGAGGAGGAAAGGAAACTCGTCGCTGATGGCTCCTTCACGGAAATGTAGATCGGTGTGGCAAACACCGCAGGCTTTCACATCAACTAGAACTTCGCCTGGGCCAGGATCTGGAACTTCAATGGTCTCAACTGAGACAGGCGCTCCTTTAGATCTAGCTACAACCCCTTTAACTAAATGCGGCATTTTCCCTCCAGTATTTACAGTTAAGACAATTTACACAAATAGATGGACGCGCACCATATGGAGCATTGTCACACCTCAATGACATAATGGGGGAGTAATCATAAAGAGGATTGGAGGGACATGGCCCTAAGAAGATCCGCCAACCACCCATTTTGGGATCCGGTGGCAACGCCATGAACTATGAGGAGAATGATATGGATACAAAAGAATGTCCAAAATGTGGATCAGATCAAGTAGGGCCTTCGTTTGCCTTAGAATTTGAAAAAAAAGACAACGGAATAGTGGTTGTTACAGATCCGTTCTTTGCTTGTGCAATATGTGAGCATGCGTGGCAGGTAAAAAGAGTCATGGTCATATCTAAATTTCCAAATGACACTGACTTTTCTGATGCTTTAGATGAACTCTAATTCTGTTCGTAAACCGGGGTAATGACACCACGAGCCAAAGTCGAGCCGAACATATTAAATCCACAAATAGCAGCTGAAACCTCTTCATTGATTGGAAGAGAGTCAACGTTTAAAGCATGAACAGCAAACATGTAACGATGCAACCCATGACCGGAAGGCGGAGCTGAACCTAAATAACCATAAAGCCCAGCATCATTCTTTAAATGTTGCGCCCCTGTAGGCAGCATTTCACCATTTTGAGACCCTGCACCAGTAGGTAGTTCACTTACTTGAGTGGGTATGTTATAGACAACCCAATGCCAGAATCCGCTTCCAGTTGGCGCATCTGGATCAAAGCAAGTTACGGCATAACTTTCGGTGTCTTCTGGAGCACCATTCCAAGCGAGATGAGGGGAAATATCTTCTCCACCTGCACCGAAAATTCCGGATACCTGGGGGAGCGACAACATTTCTCCATCGGATACATCGTTACTTTGGACTTCAAACGCTGCAACGCTTGGAAGAAAATCGTAAGGGTTAGGGGGTTGCGGCATACCTACTGCCTTTCATAAAAGTTTGTTTCTATAAAATTGATTTGGTGGAGCTGGCGGGAATCGAACCCGCGTCCGTCGAGAGGTCAACGCACACGTTACGACCATTCCCGAGAACATGGCTCACGGTAGCCATTCCGCCGGGTCAGACAAGCCCTAAGGCTTTACCGTCAAAACTTTCCTTGAAGTCAGCGGTCTTTCTCGCCGTCAGCGGTCTCTCCCTGCGGTCCATCACTACTTCTGTTGCCGGGCTGTAGTGATCAGGCCCCGGGAATCATTACTGGTCCCAATGACTCTTAACTACCTAATAAAATTAGGCGGCAAGAGCGAGATCATCCGTATTGGCGTCTCTATTGATGCCCTGTTTTTAGAGTCTGAGCAACTCTGGTCGCATGAAACGTTCACAGCAATCGGCGTCGAAACCGATCAGCCCCGTAAACGAATATTCATTAATTCGTTAAATTGTCAAATAACTAGGATTCTCATGCTATCGCAACTCTGTGACAAGTTCCGAAAAACCTCATCTAACTGCTCTATCATTGTTCTCCTAAAAGGCTAAAATAAAGACATGCGTACAATTATTTCTTTTTCATGGCCCTCTAGCGGTCGATAGCTTTCATCAGATAAAGCAATTTTATTTTCGAATAGGCAATTGTTTTCAAGGGGCGATGACACTTTTACCAAAAGTTGATCTACGGTGGTATCAGTGGATTCCGACAAGATGAAGAGTCCTTGGAGTAGAGATGCGAGTAAGGAATAGAAGCCTTTACGTAGCTTTAATTCTTGGCGTACTCGCGGCCGTTTGGGCTATTCCGTCATCTGTAGTTGGTGCAGAAACTGTATTGTCAGATGAAACGTCTCTAATAGCAGTTGATGACGGCACACTTCTTGAAGAGTTGAGTATTTCTACCGAAGGTCAAGAGCTGCTCGCTTCGGGTTACACGCCTGGGGAAGCTGCAACTAAAGTCGCTAAAGAAGAACTTCTACAAGACCCTTCTTTGTCAAGAAACCCATTCGGATTGATCGTTCAATTTGAACATGTACTAACGGATGAAGAAATTAACGAGGTGTTGGCGCCGATAGGTGGAGTTCTAGTAGGTAAAGCGGTAGCAGATGGATCAACCTATCTCGTTGAAACTTTGTATGAACTTGAATCTGTTTCAACAGTCTTGGAGTCAGATGAGCGTATAAAGAGCGTTGAATTTGATGAAGTTGTTCAAATTTCAGATCTTCCAAATGACCCAGACCTTGACCAATTATGGGGAATGAATTCAACCTATGGAATTGATGCTCCTGGGGCATGGGCTCAGACACTTGGAGATTCTTCGGTTGTTGTCGCAGTCATAGATACAGGAATAGATCTAGATCATCCGGACCTTGTAGACAATCTTTGGACTAATAGCGGTGAGATAGCAGGCAACGGCATCGACGATGACAACAATGGTTTCATCGATGATATTCATGGCTGGGATTTCGTTAACAGCGACGGCAGCCCAGATGATGATAACAATCATGGAACACATGTGGCTGGAACAATTGCTGCCTCAGCCAACTCAATAGGAGTTGTGGGAGTAGCACCTGGGGTTCAAGTTATGGGATTGAAGTTTCTCAATTCCAGCGGCTCAGGAATGACCTCTCACGCTTTACAGGCTTTACAGTACGCGATTGATAACGGGGCACTCATTTCAAATAATTCTTGGGGCGGGGGAGGTTTCAGTTCCGCAATGGAGACCTTGCTTACACAAGCCGAAACAGCGAATCACGTGTTCGTAGCAGCTGCAGGGAACGCTTCAACCAACATAGATACTTATCCGTCATATCCTGCTGCTTACCAAAATCCGAACGTTATTTCAGTTGCCTCAATTCAATCGGATGGATCACAGTCAAGTTTCTCAAATTACGGCACATCAAATGTAGATGTGGCCGCACCAGGGTCTGGAATTCTGTCCACTATTTCAGGAGGAGGGTATGCAACTTTCAATGGAACGTCAATGGCTTCTCCTCATGTAGCTGGAATTGTTGCATTGATGAGATCCTTAGCACCGACAGTATCAACAGCTGACATAAAGCAAATCTTGGTTGAAACCTCAACATGGGATTCTCGCCTTGACAATATTTCAGCTTCAGGAGGAAGAGTAAACGCCTCGGCAGCTGTATCGGCAGTTAATGGTTCCATTCCTTCTCTTAGTATTACTTCAAATGCGACAGTCGTAACAGAAGGAGACACCGTAGTCTTCTCAGCCACAGCAACAGATTCTTCAAATAATGACATTTCTGGTCAAGTTGTATGGAAAATTGGTGACGTAGTTCAAACAACTGGATCCTCGTTCACTTACACTGCTTCCACACCGGGTCAAATTCGGGTAAGAGCAGAAGCAACTGATGCCTCCGGTACGGCATCCACATTCATAAATCTGACTGTTAACGAAATTGAACGTTCAATCACGATCACTTCACCAAATGGTGGAGAAATATATGAACCGGGAGACACTGAACAAATTACTTGGAACTATGTAGGCCCCACCGGCCCAGTTGACGTGACAGTAATTGAAAAACAAACGGTCTCCGCAGAATTTCTTGGAGAATCAGCATTACCCATTGTTGACCACACTGTTCTCACTATTCCTCTAGATGTAACGTCTACTGCAGCAATTGATTCGTTATCTGTAGGCCTTCGCTTCAACCACACATGGGACGCAGACTTGCTCTTAGAGCTTGTTAGCCCTTCCGGACAGACAATCCAATTAGCAAACCATGTAGGTCAATCAGGAGATAATTTTGGTTCTGGATCAGAAAGCTGCAGTGGAGAGTTGACTGTCTTTTCCGATACAGCTGAAACCTCAATACTTTATGGAACGGCCCCTTTTGCCGGTTCGTATAAACCTCAACAGTTACTTAGCGCATTTTCTGGACAAAACCCTGTGGGACAGTGGAAAATAAAGATCAATGATCAATGGACGTACGACCAAGGGGAATTGTTTTGCGCTCAACTAATTTTCAATGGAGCAACTACGGCCATAGCGGCCGACATCCCGGTAGCTAATGGAACTGTGTCGTGGACTGTTCCGGAGTCATTAGCTGGAAAAAATCTTGTCGCAAGAGTAGACAGTGGTCTCGCTTCCGATGAATCTAACTCTGCTTTCACTATCAGTGATGGAGAAAATCCACCTCCTGCTACGACTACGACTACGACAACGACCACCCAGCCTCCCGTAGAGATAGAGGTTATTTCTCCAAATGGGGGAGAAACCTATGATCACGATGCTTCAGTTCCCATATCATGGACGTCTACAAACCCAGACCCATTAACAATTTTTGCTCACTCAGTAAATAAAGCACCAAAAGAAATGGGGGACAGTAGCCCGATTGAAGATTATCAAACCCTTCTAATCCCAGTTGAGATTCCCGATTCCGGAACGGTAAGAGAAATCTCAGTGGGATTAAGAGTAGATCACACGTGGATGTCAGATCTGACAATATCTCTCCGTCATCCCGATGGAACCACAGTGATTCTTATGGATAAAGAAGGATCCAGTGGAAATGATCTCGGGTCAGGATCTAAAGATTGTTCAGGACAAATGACAGTCTTTGATGACGATGCTCAAACATCAGTGATAGATGGATCTGCTCCTTATCTAGGAAGTTTCAGCCCAGAAGAGTCGCTATCAACATTTGAAGGGCTTGCTACCGCCGGAAC
>CAJXEU010000068.1 GCA_913052525.1 uncultured Actinomycetes bacterium | reverse complement strand
ACCCATCCTAACGTTGCCAGAGTCCGGTACCCCGGCCTACGGGACGACCCGAACAACGCGATCGCCTCAACCTTCATGGATGGCTACGGGGCGGTCCTCAGCTTTGAGACCACCGATGACGGTGCTCAGGCCACGCGGGCGTGTGAGGCTGTCAAGGTCATCCACCACGCCACCAGCCTCGGCGGAGTGGAGACCACCATGGAGCGTCGCTTCGTGATTCCCGGTCAAGAGAACATTCCGCCATCGCTAATCCGTATGAGTGTCGGCTGCGAAGAGTTCGACGATCTCTGGGCCGATCTGGATACCGCTCTCCGTTCCTGACCGACAGCGACCTCGGGACAGTCGTCCCCAGGATCGCGTCAATTAGATGTGCGCGAGGAGGGACTTGAACCCTCACGTCCAAAAAGGACACAGGAACCTGAATCCTGCGCGTCTGCCAGTTCCGCCACCCGCGCGAGCAATAAGATGAAAAGCGTATCTTCTACAAACTAAACAGAGATATATCAAGCGCACCGCCCTTTTACACAAGACCGAGTAATGTCGTGTATCTATGGCAAGAAATAAGATAGAAAATCACCTTGAATCAATTATTGAAGGATTTTTTGCTCGAATTTTTAAAAGTGGCCTCCGGCCGGTAGAAATCGGGAAACGCATTCTCAGAGTTATTGATTCAAATCGCTCAGTTGGCGTAGATGGAAAACTAATTGCTCCAAATTATTTCATCATCAAGTTAAGTCCAGATGACAACAAAAAATTTTTAGAGATTCAAAAAACATTAAGACATGATTTAGTAGAAACAATAAAACAATATTCCAAAAAAGAAGGATATAAATTCATCGGAACGATCCATATTGAATTTGAAACTGACAATGATCGTTTAATTGGAACTTTCGACATTATTGCTGCAATGCGAGAAGATCAGAAAAATTCAACTGGATTTCTAAAAAATGACTTAGGTCAGATCACTTACCTATTAAATCAAGTAACCACTCTTGGGCGACACCCAGGATGTGATGTCGTTTTACAAGAAAAAGCGGCAAGTAGACATCATGCAGAAATACATAAAAGAAACAATGGAGTTTTTTTTATTGATAAAAATTCAACAAACGGAACATACATAAATGATCAACAAATTTCAGAACATCAACTAGTAGACAATGATCAGATACGTATAGGCAACACAACTTTTTCTTTTAACATTTATGAATGACGAACTACTAACTATTCTCCAACTTTGCTTGTTAGGTCTCTGTTATTTGTTCTTTTTTAGAGTGCTACGTTCAGTATGGGTAGAAACACGAGACGTAAAAAAGAATACTTTTTCAACAAAGAAAAATATTAAATCTAAACCACACTTAGTTGTTACAAATTCATTAACTGGGGTTACGCGTAATTTTGAAATCGCCGGAGAAATTACTATTGGCAGGGCAGAAAGTTGCACAATAACTATTGATGATGATTTTATTTCACAATCACATGCTCGAATATTTGAAAAAGCAGATGAAATTGTGGTTGAAGATCTTGGATCTACAAACGGCACTTACCTCAATAAACAACGAGTTTCTTCTCCTATGGTTGTGAGTCTAGGAGATTGGCTGCAATTGGGTGACACCGTTATGGAATTGAAATGACAAAACGAAAAAACCTTGTAGAACAAACCATCATTTTTTGTGGTGCCACAACTCATGTAGGCAAAGTCCGTAAAAACAACCAAGACGCTTTTGGCTTCAATAACTATTTATTTGTAGTAGCCGATGGAATGGGAGGTCACCTTGGTGGAGAAGTGGCGTCTGATTTAGCAGTTACAACTCTCACCAATGTTTTTGAACTCTCTGGGAAAATAAAGAAAAAGAAAACTAAACGCAACCAAGCCGGACTACTACAAGCTGTAGAACAAGCAAATAATAAAATTATTGAAAAAGCTTCAAATGATGCGTCTTTAAAAGGTATGGGCACCACTCTTTGCGCAATAATGCTTGGAACTGGTCAGGATCAAAATCCTGTTTTCCTAGTAACAAATGTTGGAGATAGTCGAATTTATCAACTCTCAAATGGAGAATTTAACCAAGTTACTGAGGACCATAGTCTTGTTGCTGATTTGGTTCGCGCTGGTGAACTTACGCCACAAGAAGCTGCTCGTCACCCACAACGCAATGTTCTCACTCGGGCTCTTGGAATTGAAACCAACCTAAAAGCTGATATGTGGGAATTGGGAATCAACAATAAAGACAAATTTTTATTGTGTAGCGATGGTCTTTTCAATGAACTTAATGAAACCAGAATTATGGAGATACTTTCTGAAGTTTCAGATCCACAAATCGCAGCAGACATGTTGGTTAATGAGTCAGTGGAAGCCGGCGGGCATGACAACGTTACTGCAATGGTTCTTACAGTTGAATCAACACTTCGAAATCAAATAAAGAGTGAACCTCAAAACATAAAACAGGATTCAAAAATAAAAAAAGAAAAAACAAATAGGCATAAGAAAATTAACTGGAGAATAACTGGATTTTTTATAACCCTTTTCGCATTACTCGGAATAGGTATCGGATCAATGTGGTTTTACGCCCATCGCGGTTGGTACGTAGGTGAACACCAAGGAAAAGTCGAAATCTTTCAAGGACGCCCTGAAGGGCTTCTTTGGTTTGAACCTCGAATTTACGATATAGATGGACCATCTATATCTACTCTTCGAGAACTTGATCAAACCCTTGTGCTTGAGGTCATTGAAGTAAGTTCACGTCAAGAAGCTGAGGATGTAGTTACTCGTCTTGAACAACGATCAGACGGATGAATAATAAAAGAACACAGCAACAAAGACGCACTGAACTTGGGTTAATCATCTTCGGGTCTTTTGTCATCACTCTTCTTTACTTCTTGGCAGGTTTCGGAAATTCTGCTTCAGTTCCAGCTGATCTGGTTCCATTTTTTATAGCTGTACTTGGATTAGGCGTCTTAACTCATCTAGTCGTTAGAAAATTTGCCCCATCTGCTACTCCTGTAATTTTACCCATTGTGATTTTTTTAAACGGGCTTGGACAAGTATTCATTACACGGCTTTCGCATGAAAATGGAGTGGCAGACGATCTCCCTGCTTTGCAATCAACGTGGACTGCAGTTGGGGTTGCAGCTTTTATTTTTGTTCTAGTTTTTGTCCGAAATTCACGAGATTTGAGAACGCATCGGTACACATTTGGAGTTATTGGGATAATTCTTTTAGCTCTTCCTTTATTGCCGTTTATTGGCCGAGAGATAAACGGAGCTCGCATTTGGGCGTCAATTGGCCCAATAAATTTACAACCAGGAGAGTTTGCTCGACTTGCTTTCGCAATATTTTTAGCCGCTTATCTTGTAGAGAAAAAAGAACTTCTTCAAGTAGGTACCCGTAAAATTTTTAAGTTTGAGGTCCCCTCATTGAGACATCTTTCTCCTGTATTGCTTGCATGGGGATTCGCCATGCTGGTTCTTATTGTAGAAAAAGATTTAGGGTCAAGTCTTCTTTATTTTGCGTTATTCGCAGTCATGCTTTGGGCAGCTACACAACGTTTTTCTTACTTAATAATTAGTTTCGGCTTATTTATTTGTGGGGCATTAATTTCTTGGAGAATTTTTGACCACATACAAGCGCGAGTTTCTGTTTGGCATGATCCATGGGCATTTCGTTCGGGATCTGGCTATCAATTGGTAGAAGCTGCAATCGCTATGGCTAATGGTGGACTTACCGGCACAGGACTTGGGAGCGGAGAACCGAATCGTATTCCGGAAGTAGAAACAGATTTTATATTTGCAGCTATTGGTGAGGAAATGGGTTTATTAGGAACAGTGTTAGTGATTTCTTCTTTTCTTCTCATTATCAGTTCAGGATTACGAATCGCAATCAAATCATCTGATGCTTTTGACAAACTCCTCGCCTTAGGGCTTACAACTCTGATTGGGTTGCAAGGTCTTGTAATTATGGGTGGAGTCGTTCGGTTGCTTCCACTAACTGGAGTGACACTTCCTTTTGTTTCTTACGGAGGATCTTCACTCTTAGCTAATTACATATTGGTAGCTCTTCTTTTACGACTTAGCGATCAAGCGGCAAATTCAGAATCAGATACAGAAAAATTTATGAGAGAAGCATCTAGTGAATAAAAGTATTCGACGCTTAGCTACAGCCTTTCTTATCCTTTATGGCTTGTTATTTATACAAATAAATCGAGTACAAATCTATGACGCTAAACGTCTTATCGAAGATCCAACAAATCCCAGAGTTGCGATTGAAGCCTTTGGTGCTTCTCGTGGACGTATTGCAACAAGCGATGGCGTTATTATCGCTACCTCAAAAATTAATGACCTTTCAGATCAATTTCGCTACGAAAGAGAATATCCCTACGGGGATCTTTATGCCCATATAACGGGATACACCTCTTTTAATTCAGGATCATCAGGGCTTGAACTTACTTACAGTGAAGAACTCAGCGGTCGCACTCCAGAGCAATTAGCAGATAATTTGTACGAACTATTTGCTAGTGATCCTGAAACTCATGATCTTGTTTTAACGATTCAACATGATCTTCAAACTGTTGCAGCAGAATCTTTAGGCTCACGAAATGGTGCTGTTGTTGTTATGAGTCCATTGACAGGCGAAATTTTTGCGCTTGTGAGTTCACCTACATTTGATCCAAATCTGCTCTCTTCCACCAACACCACAACCGCAAATAATGTTCGATCGGATTTGTTAAATCAAATAAACACTCCGTTGATTTCACGCGCTACAAGTGAAATTTATGCTCCAGGATCTACATTTAAGCTGATCACAGCTACTGCAGCAATTGAACAAGTTAATTTCACTCTAGAAAACCCAGTTTTTGATATTACCGATGCATACATTCCCCCATTAACTATCCGTCCGATTACTAACTATGGGGGAAGTGAATGTGGTGGTTCTTTGAAAGAAATCCTTCGTGTTTCTTGTAATACCGCATTCGCGGAGATTGGTGCTGAATATATTGGACCATCTTTATTACAAAAAACTGCTGAAAGATTTGGCTTTAATGAGACCATTCCATTTGATGTCCCAACCGCGACTTCTTACTTTCCTACGGATTTTGGCAAGGAACTATCTGTGGTAACTACCCCTGAAGGAGAAAGCACGGGAATACCTATAGTTGAAAATACTCCACTTCTTGCTCAGGCGGCTATTGGCCAATATGAGGTTGCAGCTACTCCACTTCAAATGGCTTTAGTAGCTTCAGCTATTGCAGGACAAGGTAATACACCTTCGCCCTATTTAGTAAAAGAAATCTTAAATCACAAAGGTGAACTGGTAACTCGTACCCTCAACTCCATTTGGCAGCAAACCATGGAAGCATCAACCGCAGAATTGCTTCGCGAAGGCATGAAAGAAATTGTAGATAGTGGGACTGCTCAACGATTGGCAATTAACGGTTTAATTATTGGAGCAAAAACTGGAACAGCGCAAATATCTTCTGACGAGATAGCAACTCATGCATGGGTTCTAGGTTTTGCTGGATATCCAGAAAGCCTTCCATCAGTTGCTTTCACAGTGTTTGTAGAGGCAGATTCTGCTGAAGGAGAACAAACAGGTGGACGAACAGCAGCTCCAATAGCAAGAGAGATTCTTGTACAATTTTTTGAAATTAATGAGTAAATTAAGGCCCCCTACCTCCAGTGGGCATGATTGTGGCTATACAATTTATTGCTATGTCTGATAATAAGCCGACTATTTTTAATGATCGTTATGAACTTCATCGGCAAATTGCTCGTGGAGGGATGGCCGAGGTTTATCTTGCTCGCGATCTTCTGCTTGATCGGCCAGTAGCAGTCAAGGTTTTATTTGATGAATTTGCTCACGATGCAAGTTTTGTTGAAAGGTTTCGACGCGAAGCAAAAGCAGCAGCAAATCTTAATCATCCAAATATTGTTAGCGTTTACGATTGGGGAGAACAACAAGGAACGTATTTCATTGTTATGGAATACGTTGAAGGTAGAAGCCTTGCAGACATTCTTAAAACTGAAGGCCCTTTGCATCCCGATCGAGCTGCAGAGATCGCAGTTGATATTTCTGCTGCGTTAGGTTTTGCTCATCGAAATGGACTTATTCATCGTGATATTAAGCCTGGAAATGTACTTGTATCTCCAAATGGTCAAATAAAAGTAGCTGATTTTGGCATAGCTACTGCTATGGCTCCTGGCCAAAATGAATTAACACAAGCTGGCACAGTAATGGGGACAGCAACTTATTTCTCTCCTGAACAAGCTCAAGGTCATCAAATAGATCCTCGAAGCGATCTTTATGCACTCGGGATTGTTTTGTACGAAATGCTTCTTGGTAAACCACCCTTTATTGGTGAAACCCCAGTTGCAGTTGCCTATCAGCATGTTCAACAAGCCCCTCCTTCACTTCGGAAAGCTGGGGCCCAAGTAGCGGATTCTCTTGAAGCGATAATAATGAAATTACTCGCAAAAAATCCTGTTAACCGTTATCCAACTGCAGAAGATTTACGTAGCGATCTTCGTCGTTATTGTGAAGGAGCTCATGATCTTCGTCCGGCAAACCCGGTTGGTGTGGGTGGGAAGTCTTCAGGTTCTCCATCATCTGAAAATGAAAAATTTGGTAAAAATAAGAAAAGACGCCGAGATGATGGATGGTTACGCCTTACGCTCTTTGCAATCTGTTTTGCTGCCTTGCTAGGTTTGCTTGGTTATCTCGTCATAAATTTTGTGGATGAACTTGGATTTAACAACGATGATCAAGAGATTCAAAATGGATTAGTTGAAGTCCCATCAGTGCTGAATTTGTCTCTTGAAGACGCAAGAGAAACTTTGGAAGCGTTAAATCTTGATATTCAAATGGATTTTCAAACAAATAGTGATTTTCCTGAAAACACCGTCTTCGATCAAGATCCTGTAGCTGGAACAAAGATAGAAGAAGGTGACACCATCAAACTATTGTTAAGTCAAGGAACCGGACCCATGGTTTTACTTAATGTCATAGGAGATTCGGTTACAGATGCACAAAGCGATCTTGAAGCAATGGGGCTACTAGTTACCATCGTAAACCAAGAAGATCCAGTGGTTCTTCTAGGTGAAATAATTAGTCAAACACCTTCAGCTGGTTCTGAAATATCTCCCGGAGGAGAAGTAACGTTATTTGTTTCTTCTGGACCAGCAGTTAAAAAAATACCTGAATTAGTGGCTCGTCCTGTTGCCGATGCGATGAATATTC
>CAJXEU010000067.1 GCA_913052525.1 uncultured Actinomycetes bacterium | reverse complement strand
CAAATGATTCTGCATGAGAAGCAAACCCCACCCGAGACACTGATTGTCATGCACTAAATCAAAGTCATCTCGTCGGTTAGAAAGATGACTCCAAGCACGCATGCTAAAAGCCATTGGTTCGGAAAAATTGCCAGTATTGAAAGAAAGGGACTCTAAAAAGTCCCATTTAGTTTTTAATTCCCAAACTCTTGCTTTACGCATTGGAAAGTGGTCATTGTAAAGATCGAGGCTTTTTAATGGAGTTAATGGAACGCTTTCGTCAAGTACCGGGTAAGGCTGTCCAGCAAATACTTCAACATGATGCCCCAAACCAGTAAGAGCTTTGGTCAAATGTCGGGTATACACTCCTTGACCACCACAGTGTGGTTTGCCGCGATAAGCCAAAAAAGCAATACGCAATGGATCGTTAACGCCCATTGAAGAATCTTTTTTAGTAGCCATTCATTAAGTGTGGCGGCACTTTTTGATGATTACTCGTTGGTAACTTGTACCTTTTGTCACATGAGAGCTTTGATACAGCGAGTTGAATACGCAAAAGTAACGGTAGAAGATGAAATTATTGGCTCTATTGGCCCAGGATTATGCGTGCTCGTCGGAGTTACTCATACAGATGGAGCAGAGGAATCAAGAAAAATTGCAAAGAAAATCACCAAACTAAGAATTTTTGACGATTCAGAAGGAGTAATGAATCTTTCACCACTTGATACGAGTTCAGAAATACTAGTAATTAGTCAGTTCACGCTCTATGGAGACACTTCTCGTGGAAACCGGCCATCTTGGATCAACGCAGCCAAACCAGAACATGCTGAACCTCTTATAGAAGAAATTGTCAAAACTTTACGCGAAGAAGGTTTGAATGTAGCAACGGGAAGATTCAGAGCATATATGAAAGTTGAATTGGTTAACGATGGCCCTTCTACAGTGATGATCGAAATTTAAGCAGATTCTGATTTTCCTTCAGGTTCCTTATGTCCTACGAGAATCAAAAAGACTGCCAAAATAGCCATTGGCCAAATCCCTACTTGGGCAGCCCATGTGAGTCCACTACGTCTTTCAACAGTTGCGTGTAGGACAGTTTGTTCTGAGATCGATGTCCGCTGGATTACTTTGCCATTCGGATTGATTACTGCGCTGAAACCTGTAGGGGCTGCTTGTAGAACCCAACGACCAGTCTCAAGAGCCCTAAGACGACTAGACGCTATCTGCTGGGTTTGAACAATCGTTAGCCAGTAACTTGCTCCATTTGTTGGGTTAATAAGAATTTCACCCCCGTTTTTGATTGCGTCTCTAGCTCTGTGGTCAAAAAAGATTTCCCATGATATAGATATGCCCAAATTCCCGGCAGGAGTTTCAAGAATCGCAGGACCATTCCCTGGGCGAACGTCACGTGCCGGAAGAAGATCAGCAGCAAAAACCTCAATGAGGGAACGAAGAGGAACGAATTCTCCAAACGGCACAATACGTACTTTGTCGTAACGATCAATAACTTCACCAGTTGAATCAATAGCGGTTGAATAGTTTAAATTTGCTGTTGGATCTGAATCATCTTGGATAAACCACCCAGGAACAAGAACAGCATCAAGGCGTCTAGCTTCCATAGAGAGAATTGTTGAAGCTTCGTCAGAATAAAGTCGATTTGGAAGAGGTGAAGTTGTTGACGGATCTGGATTGACTACATTCTCAGGCCAAAGAATCAAATCAACGCCCTTTTCAACTGTTTGATTTGCAGCAACCTGATTTGAGAATACAACAGATGCTCCAGACGGGGTAGCTCTCGTACGTTGAGATCCACCTCCTTGAACTATCGCAACTTTCATCTCTTCAATTAGATGGCCTTCTGGAGCAAGAGCAGCCAGAACTCCGGAAATAATAAGCGCTACAGAAGTAATTCCTATGACAAGAGCAGACCTTTTAGTAGCTTGGCGGCCATCAAATAAAGCACTTAAAGCCACACCTATTGCTACAACTAAAGCCACGAGAAGGAGTGACCCTGCAACACGAACAACTGGAGCTAACGGGCCCGCTGCTTGGCCTTGAGCCAAAGTAGCTAAAGGAACGCCTCCAAAAGGCCACGACCAACGCCCAAGTTCTGCCAGAGTGATAGCACCAACTAAGGCAGAACGTCGTCCACTATTTGCAGGAACAATCAAAGAGGCCATTCCCATAAACGATGCATGCACGATTGCATTTATTGCCCATCCCGCAGGAGTTAGATCAACCATCCAAATAGTGCCAACTAATGCCCACACCAATCCCACTAAGAAACCCCGCCGAAGCCTTCTAAACGCTCCCTGGCCACTTAATAATCTGTCTAATAGAGCGATTCCAATAAAAGCAGATGGCCACCAGCCCCAAGGTGGCATTGAAGCAACAACCAAAAGTCCAGATCCCACACACAAAAATGAAGATCGAGATTTCAACAAAATCATCCGTAGAGAAAATCTGCCATTTGATGGGCTGCTTCTTTGCCGGATCGGATACAGGCAGGAACTCCAACCCCGCGATGGGCAGCTCCAGCTACAAGAAGTCCAGGAACCTGTTGGTCCAAACTCATGCGGAGATCCTCCATAGCAGCAACGTGTCCGACTGGAAACTGCGGTAAAGAATTCGGCCAACGTGTAATTCGTACATCAACTGGTTGAGATTCAACTCCTAGGGTGACTGCGAGATCAGAGCGAAGTTCAGTCACTAACTCGTCATCACTCATTTTCAAATGTCGGTCATCGTTGATGCGACCAGTGGAAACACGAAGGATTTCTACTTCAGGATGACGAAGGTGAGCCCATTTGCTACCTGAATATGAACAAGCGGTCATGAAAAGCCCTGCGGCCCTAGGGACAAGAAATCCGCTTTGAGAATTATCAACTTCAAGATTTGATCGGGAAAAACTAAAAGTAACAAGAGCAGCAGAAGCAAATTCAATAGACCCCAAGGTTTCTCCAGCAGAGGGAAGAATTGTTTCTAAAAATTTAGAAGCTACAAAAGCAGGAGTGGCAATAATTATGCCGTCGACAGATTCAAACTCTTCGGCTGTTTCAATTATCCATTGAGAACCAGAACGAGAAATATTTTTAACAGAACTGTTTAATTTCAAAGAATTTCCTAAAGAATCAACGAGAGCATCTACAAGTCGTTTCATTCCCTCCGGATGAGCATGAAACACTGGAGCATTCGGGTCAGCGTTTCTCGTAAGGCTTCTCAGATGATTAAGCATGCCGTCGGGGTGACGTGCGGCTTCTAACAGTTGTGGAGCCATCATGGCACAACTCATGGCATCCGCGATACCAGCATTGATCCCCCCTAATAGAGGATCAACAAGACGCTCTAATACATCATCTCCTACACAAGAACGAACCACTTGACCGACGCTCAAATCTCCCTCAGGTAACTCTTGCTGAGGAAGTCCCGACCCGTTAAGGAGAGTTATAGCTTCAGAAGGTAAAAAATCATCGGAAATAGTTTCTGTATTTAAAGGAACTCCAAGAACATTCGGAGAAGGAATGGGTTGAAGTTTCTCATTGTCCCATAGAGAGGCGTTTCTAGCAGACGGAGAAACCAATTCTGAATCAAGTCCAAGACTTTGGCAAAGGTCGAAACCCCAAGGAACACGAGCTAGAAAAGAATCTGCACCTTCGTCTACTGAAAATCCTGCAAAAGGAGAGGTGATGAGTTTTCCGCCAGGTTGATTTTCCGCTTCTAATACGATCACCTCAGATTCAGGGAGAACTTTTTGTAAGTAATAGGCGGCAGTAAGCCCAGCTACTCCGGCACCTACAACTGCAATTCGATGAGGATTCATTTTCTTTCAGTCAGTTCTAGAGGATATGAATGAACCTGTTCAACGATTCTTTCGAGAACTTGTGGATTAGTTTCAGGTAAAACACCATGACCTAGATTGAAGATGTGACCTGGGTGATTGTCATTTTTTTCAAGAATGTTAAGTACTTCAGTTGAAACCGCATGCTCAGAAGCAAAACAAATTGCCGGATCAAGATTGCCTTGAAGAGCTATCTCTGAACCGAGCCGATTACGTGCTACGTCTAGCGGGGTTTTCCAATCAACACCCATTACTGATGAACCTGCTGAAGCCATCAAGCTAAGGATTTCCCCGGTACCTACACCAAAATGAATAGTTGGAATTCCTGAATCTTTTACTGCTAGAAATATTTTTTTGCTATGGGGCAGAACAAAACGTTCATAAGCAGAAGGACTGAGCGCTCCAGCCCAGCTGTCAAATAGCTGTATCGCAGAAACTCCTGCAGAAATTTGTGAATTCAAAGAAGAAATAACTATCTCAACGAGATGATTCATTAACGAGTTCCATAATTCTGGATCCTCTAGCATCAATGCTTTCGTTCGGGTATAGGTCCTAGACGGCGCCCCTTCAATCAAATAAGAAGCCAAAGTAAAAGGAGCTCCTGCAAATCCAATTAATGGAACCGTCAATTCTTCTACTAGTTGGTGAATTGTTTCCAATACATACGGGGTATCGCGATCTGGTTCAAGAGGCCGTAATCGGTTTAGATCACTAACCGAACGAAAAGGATTTTCTACTACAGGCCCAACTCCTGGCTGAATTTCTATACCAAACCCAAGAGCATGGAGAGGAACCATTATGTCCGAATACAAAATGGCGGCATCTGTGTTGTATCTACGAACCGGTTGCAAAGTAATTTCAGTTGACAGATCAGCGTTCTTGATCGCATCTAGAATGCTTCCTTCCCCCCGAATCTCCCTATATTCCGGAAGAGATCGCCCTGCTTGACGCATAAACCAGACCGGAGTGTGTTGATGCGGTTCAGATCGGCAAGCAGCTAAAAACGGAGAATCATGTAAAGAGTTCATAGTTTCAAAGATTTTTCTAGAACTTTACGTGATTTTAGAGTACGTGGATGAGAAAGATGTGCAAGTGTTGAAGTTTTAGCCATCTGACATATTTCTTCCGAATTATCCGTAATCATGTTGTCCTTCCCACGAATTTTTAAGTCTTCCGCAGTCGGTTGAAATACAAGAACGGAAGAACCGTATGCTCGAATTTTTTCCACCTCTCGTCGCAAAGTGCGGCTATGCCAGGCTCGATCGATTGGGCCGCCTGGCCACACAGATTCACTTGGAGTAGCTGTCATTGCAGAAGAAACAACAACAACATCAAGGCCTAAAGGCGCAGTTAGATCAGCGTTAGTAGAAGAATGAATACCTCCATCTACATATTTCGTTCCATCAAGATTTACGGGTTGAAAATATCCTGGGATAGAAGAAGAAGCTTGAACAGCAGTTCCGATATCACACTCAATATCGTCTCGACCAAAAACCACTCTTTTACCGGTCTTTAAATCAACGCTGCAGATCCAAGTTGACATATCTGGCCAAGACTCAGGATGAGATTCATTAATTCGCGCAGCAAGAGAAGAGCCATCTCCTTGGCCTTCAGGAAGCATTCCAGCTAAAGAAACGACAGGACGAGGTCTCCCACGCCCAAGAATTCCTTGAAGTATCAGATAGGGATTTGAAGGAAAGAAAGACTTATGAGGCGGAGGATCCTTAGGAAGGTCAAGCGGAGTGGTTACCCGGTCTCGAATACTTTGGCCTTCGGGAGTCAAATTTTGTTCGGAGTAGTAGGCAGCATGATCAAAAGCTGATAACCCTGCACGAAGCCCTACAGCAGTGCTAGCGCCCGCAGAAGTCCCAACAATGAGATCCGCTGTTCTCGGATCCCAGCCAGTAGCTTCAAAAAGCCCAGCAAGAACACCAGCATGATAAGCCGCTCCGGAGGTTCCCCCCGCACTTAAAACAAGTCCAACAGTAATCATGATGCCTATCGTCGCAGATTAAAGAAAGAATCCGACACTTTAGAGCGGATTGGTGAAGATATTTCCTCCGCTAGAATAAATCTTTGGTCAAATATGGGGAAATTGCCCGCAAGAAAGAGCAAATTCTCTGTAATGGCCACGAATTGATTTTGTCCATACTTTTGGAGGGTGTCTATGCATCCTGAACTTGAAGCAGAACAGGCCTATGTAGATGAGGCATATACCTACCTTGAATCTGCACGGCTTCGTGCGCTTGATCTCACAGAGATGGTGGAAGTAGGGCGTGGAGGAACCAACCAAGCTCGTTTTGAACGAGAAGCAATATGGGACTCAGTGGCTGGCCGGTTAGAAGAATTAGATCTTGGTGAAGCAGCACTTGTTTTTGGACGTATCGACCAAGAAGAGGCATTTGGAAATAATCGTTACTACATAGGTCGAGTAGGTGTATGGAATGAAACCCAAGATCCAATAGTTGTTGATTGGCGAGCCCCGATTGCTGAAGCTTTTTACAGAGCTACAGGACCAGATCCAATGGGACTTGAACGTCGACGCCATTTTGTTAGCCGTCGTCGACAGTTGTTAGCAATCGAAGACGAATTATTTGGAGACATTGAAAGATTCCGAGATGATAGTCAGAAACTTCGCGGCGAAGGTGCTTTGATAGCAGCTTTAGAAACAGAAAGGACAGGACGACTCGGCGACATTGTCGGAACGATACAAGCAGAACAAGATGGGATCATTCGAGCGCCACTCTCAGGAGTGCTGTCGGTACAAGGAGGGCCAGGAACAGGAAAAACCGTTGTGGCTCTTCACCGCGCTGCATATCTTCTTTACACTCACAGATTCCCCCTCGACGGCCAAGGAGTTTTAGTAGTAGGGCCAAACCGACTCTTTCTTGCTTATATAGAACAGGTTCTACCTTCGCTAGGGGAAGCAGGCGTAGAGATGGCTTCTCTCGCCGATCTAGTTGATCGAACATGGGTTGATGATCGGCGAGATTCAGAAGAAATATCACGGTTAAAAGGCGATCTACGAATGATCCGATTTATTGCTCGAGCAATAAGGACCAGGCAACGGCCATTACGAGAAGACTTAAGAATAGGACATGGCTTGCAGTGGCTACATGTAACTGTTGAAAAAAGTACTGAAATTGTTACAGAAGCTCATCGCAGGTTCCGTACTCATAATGCTGGACGAAGGTTCGTTGAAACCGAATTCTTTCATGCTTTGGCTTCAAGTGGACGAGAATCTCTTGACCCCGGTGGCCTAGCCGAAAGATTACGCGGAGATCTTCAGATCCGTGAAGCACTCGAGTGGATGTGGCCAGTACTAACCCCAGCACAACTACTCAATGATTGCTTAGGTTCACATGCCTTGATTCGTGCAGCAGATCCAAAGCTTAATAATCTGGAGGTAGAAGCCTTATA
>CAJXEU010000066.1 GCA_913052525.1 uncultured Actinomycetes bacterium | reverse complement strand
CCACCGCTTCACTTTTTAAGTTCGCTAATCCGGACGTGATTTGTCCTGTTACCTTTTCTTCTGTTTTCCCAGCTTCTTTTTCCTCTAACGTTTCGCCACAACAAACGATCGGAGTCATATTTGCTTTAAGTACCGCTTTAACCTTTTTATTAACGTCCGCGTCAGTTTCACCGAAAAGTTCTCTTCTCTCAGAATGTCCAACGATCACAAACGAAACATTCAACTTCTCCAACATCGTGGCAGCAACTTCACCAGTGAATGCACCCTTTTCTTCCCAATGACAATTTTGCGCCCCAAGAAATATCGGCATGTGATCTGATTCTAAAACCGTCTGTATGGACCGAAGGTCAGTGAATGGCGGATGAACGGACACATCAACCTTTTCATAATCCTGTGGATTAAGTATGTATGAGAGTTTTTGAACCATTTGTATCGCTTCAAAATGATTATGATGCATCTTCCAATTTCCACTTATGAGTGGTTTTCTTTCTGTCGACATACTTTCTCCTCTTAAACCCTTTAACTATCCCTTAGAGCCGCTAATCCCGGCAAGTCACCTTTTTCGATCAACTCCAAAGTAGCCCCTCCGCCAGTGGAGACATGATTCATCTCTCCATCAACGCCAAATAGTTTCGCCGCCGCTGCACTATCTCCGCCTCCTACAACAGTGAAACCGCGGCACTCTGCTACCGCTTCTGCAATCGTCCGCGTACCTGCAGAGAATCGGGAATCTTCAAATACTCCCATCGGCCCATTCCAAAGAACTGTTCGAGCTTCCGAGATAATGTCACAAAATTCAACTGCTGTTCCTGGACCTATATCTAAACCCATCCACCCTTCAGGAATTGACGTCCCCATTTGGCGAACCTCTCCCCCTGCTGAAGGGTCACCGATAACGCCTTCTGGGCTTAGTGCGGTCACATCCAAAGGAAGTCTTATTGAGTCATACGTTGCAAGGAGTTCCCTGCACTTCTCGATCATGTTTTCTTCAAGCAGCGAAGCGCCTACTGAATTTCCTTTTGCAGCAAGAAATGTGAAGCACATTCCCCCACCAACGATCAATTCGTCCACCACGTCAAGCAGGGCTTCTATTACTCCCAACTTGTCACTTACTTTGGATCCGCCCATTATTCCCACAACAGGTCTCTTAGGGTTTTCGCGCAAACTGTTTAGAACGTGAACTTCTTTTTCTAGTAAACGTCCAGCGGCTGAAGGTAAGAATGCGGGGGGTCCTACTATTGAAGCGTGTGAGCGATGCGATGCTCCGAACGCATCGTTCACATAAATGTCTTGACCTGCAATGAGTTCTGACACAAATTCTGATGAGTTATCAGTTTCCCCTGGGTTAAATCGAAGGTTTTCCAGTAACTGAACTTCAGGGAGTAGTTCCTGTAAGCGTTTCCTAACTGGGTCAAGCGTAAATTCAGGCGAAGGTTTCCCTTTTGGCCTACCTAAATGAGAACAAGCAGTAACCGTGGCCCCCGCTTCTACTAGGTATCGGAGAGTCGGTAACGCTGATTTGATGCGAAGATCATCAGTTATCACTCCACCCTCTAGTGGAACATTGAAATCGCACCGAACTAAAACCCTTTTGCCTTCTAAATTGCCTAGGTCTTCCAGCGTGGGGATGTTCATGGTGTTCTTTTAGTTTTACTTACTTTTCTTTTTTGTACGGCGAGTTCCCACAATTTTTGTTAAATCAACCATGCGAGTTGAGTAACCCATTTCATTGTCATACCAACCACACACTTTCACCATTTTCCCGGTTGCCATGGTTAAGCCTGCATCTATTGTGCATGAAGCAGCCCGACCTACGATGTCTGCAGAAACAAGCGGATCTTCGCTGTAGTCAAGAACTTTAGACAACGGCCCTTTTCGAGCAGCTTCTGCGTAAGCCGCGTTTATTTGTTCTGCTGTCGCTTCTTTCTTTAACGTCCCAACAAAATCCGTAATAGAGCCATCGGGTATAGGCACTCGTAAAGAAATGCCGTCAAGCTTTCCTTTCATCTTGGGCATGACTAGAGAGGTGGCACGTGCTGCCCCAGTTGAGGTCGGAACAATATTGACAGCCGCCGCTCGGGCTCTACGCAAATCACTATGTGGTCCATCAACCAGACTTTGGTCACCGGTGTATGCGTGCGTAGTCGTCATGAAGCCTTGCTCTACTCCAAATTTGTCATCTAGAACTTTGATCATTGGAACAAAACAGTTAGTCGTACAAGAAGCGTTTGAGATCACATGATGCTTACTTGGGTCGTAGTCATCATCGTTCACTCCGACAACAAAAGTTGCGTCGCAGTCTCCTGAGGGTGCTGAAATTATAACTTTTCGAGCTCCCCCTTCGAGATGCAGGCCGGCCTGATCTCTCGCGGTAAAAAACCCGGTGGATTCAACCACTACATCCACCCCTAAGTCTCCCCAAGGTAAGTCACCTGGGTTTCTTTCAGAGAGGACTTTTATCTTTTTACCGTCTATGACAATGCTGTCTCGCGTAGTGCGGATTTTTGCATCAAGTGGTCCATGAACAGAGTCGTTAGCGAGCAGAAATGCCATGGTGTCGATGGCTCCTAAGTCGTTTACTGCTACAAACTCAAAGTCAGCTCCACTTTTCATTGCCGCTCTGAAGAAGTTTCTTCCGATTCGGCCAAAGCCATTAATACCTACTCGAACAGTCATGAATATCTTTCCTCCTGCAACTTAATGTTGTCAGTATTTGTTATTTCCTTGATATCCGCTTAAGAAAGGATAAACACCCGTCAAATTGGAGATATGTGTCACACTAAATGTGTATCACTGCTTGATGTCACGGTGGGTGATGAGTGGGTCAAATCCTGATTCAATCAGGTGCTCTCGAACCATTTCAGTGATAGCTACAGAACGATGCTGGCCACCAGTACATCCAAAGGCCAGAGAGAAGAAAGAATGGCCACCAGCAGCAAACACCGGAAGAAGAAGATCCAGCATTTCTTTCAGTTGTTTTAAGAAGGGCTCAGCCATGGGTTGACCCTCCACATGCTCTCTAACAGCGTCGTCAAGACCGCTAAGTGGTCGTAGCGATTCTTCCCAATGTGGATTCGGTAAAAATCTGCAATCAAACACCATTGAGGCGTCTCGAGGGGCGCCATATTTGAAACCAAAAGAGGTAAGCGAAACTCGCATAGGCCGGTCGTGAACTTCTCCAAAAATTCCTTCAACCTTTTCTCTGAGTTCATGAACATTCAAATCAGAGGTATCTATCACTATGTTCGCTTCGCTTCGTACAGGTTCTAACGCTGTTCTTTCTGAACTGATTGCTTCTTCCAGCCCTCTTTCGCCTCCAAACGGATGTGGCCTCCTCGTACTTTCATATCGGTGCAGAAGAGTTTCGGTAGAACAGTCAAGAAAAACCAGTTGGAGATTCTCTTGTTTTGACCGTAAATCTTCTAACGCTGTGAGTGTCTCACCTTCGTAGGAATCGAATCGAAGAGTGAATGCCACTCGTTCCCAAGGTGTTTCAGGGGCGCCCGCCAAATCCGCTAATTTACTTATGAGATCCGCTGGAACACGATCAATAACAAACCAGCCCAGATCTTCTAGGTTCTTAGCGAATTCAGAACGTCCAGCTCCTGAAAGCCCGGTAACGACAAGAACGTTGCTCATAATCAAATGTTAGACCGGATTGGCCTCATTGCGCGACGCGTTCAGCTTCAATTAGTAAAAGACGCGGAATTAATGCTGCATCACCAAATTGTGCGGCACGTTTAAGGAACCCTTCTGGTGGGGAAGGTTCATGCATTGACTTAATTATCAGACCCGCGTCACTTAAAGCATTTACATATCTGCTTAAGGGACGGTGAACAAAAGGGAGAAAGACGCCGTTATCTACCTCTTCCATTTCCATAACTTCTGTTAAATAAGGGCCTATTCTCCAGTATTTTTCCGGAGGGTCAAGAATTTGATCATCTATCCATCCACTACCTGGTGTCTGCACAAGTGGATGATTTAAGAAGAAAAGAAACTTCGCATTTGGTTTTAGAATTCGAGCAATTTCTCCAATCGCAGAATCCATCGCCTCGATATGTTCGAAAACTAAACAAGCAACTGCAGCATCAAAAGACGATTCATCAAAGGGAAGTTGCTCAGATTTTCCACGAAGATAACTAGGGCCTCCTCCCCTCTTGTTCGCTTCAACTATTTGGTTGCATGTCGGATCTATTCCGATGACCGTTTCTGCTCCTGATTCGAAAAGGGTTCGACTTATCTGTCCTTCCCCGGTTCCAACATCAAGAATTTTTTTATACCCGACGAGTAGATCTTTCGCCAATGGAATAATTTGTTCCTCGTACTCTTCATCTGCGCCCTCTGTGAAACCGTCTTGCCACCACTTGGCATGCTGCTCCCAAGAGTTTTCTGTTCTCTCTCTAGTCACTGATACAGCGTGACAGGTTTCTAGGTGAAATGCGTGTCTTAACGCCTAGCAATCCTTACTATGCGTACATGGTTGCTTTACTTGCGATAATTAGCGCTACTTTATTCGGAGCGGGAGACTTTTTAGGTGGGTTAGCTTCACGTAGAACCAGAATTTTTTCTGTTATAGCGATAGCTCACTTAATCGGGTTAGTTTTCATTCTTCTTATTGCCCCGTTCATGGCAGAAGAGTTTCTTTTGGCCGATTTCTTTCGTGGTGCAATTGCAGGCATTTTGGGGCTTATAGGTATTGCCTTCATCTTTCACGCATTACAACGCGGTCCTATGACAGTAGTTGCTCCTATTACTTCTATAGCTTCTGCTGTAATTCCAGTCATTTGGGGAACCGCTTACGGAGAAAACCTCTCCTCTGTTCATATTATTGGGATCTGTATAGGCATGATTAGCATTCTCTTAGTTTCACAAGCACGAAGCGAAATCGCCGAACCTAAAAAAAATAGGGCTCTCCCTCCGTGGCTGATAACAGAATCTCTACTATCGGGCCTCTGTTTTGCCGGTTTCTACATTGTCATTGATGGAACCTCTGGCTCGTCTGAACCATGGCCACTCGTAGCTGCTCGCTTAACAAGTGTCTGTTGCTTACTTGTTATAGGTACTTTTAGTAGTAGAACATTTCGTGTTGATTCTTCTGTTCTTCCCTTAGTTCTCTGGTCAGGTATTCTCGACAGTTTTGCGAACCTCACATTCCTCATGGCAACAAACCGAGGAATGTTGAGTATTGTTTCAGTTCTGACTTCGCTCTATCCAGCCACAACAGTCATTTTGGCTAAGTGGGTACTCAAGGAACATCTAACCAGAATCCAAATTTTCGGACTACTTGGAGCAGTAACGGCTACAGTTCTTATCGCTGGCGGCTAACTGGAGTATGAATTTTTTCATATAACGAATCAGCAACTGAGTCGGGAAGCCATGAAACATTTTTCAAATCTTCTTTCGAGGCTCTTTGGATTGCTTTTACGCCACCTAATTCTTTAATGAGACGTTTCCTTCTCTCCACCCCAAATCCTTGAACACCATCAAGCACAGATCCTGTCATTCTCTTTGAACGCAATTTTCGATGATATTCCACTGCGAATCTATGAGATTCGTCTCGCACTCTTTGCAATAGATACAAAGCTTCTGAAGTACGTGGAAGTAAAATTGGTTGATGTTTTTCTGGGAGAAAAACTTCTTCTAAACGCTTCGCGAGTGCTGCTACTGGGATTCTCTCTTTTAGACCTAATTCTTCTACAACCCGAATAGCCACCCCTAGTTGACCACGCCCTCCATCAACGAGAAGTAATTGAGGCGGATAAGCAAACTTAGTAGACCGTTCTTCAGGTGAAGCGTTTTCTTCTTCAAGAAATGATTTGAGGCGCCGTCTCAGGACTTCTTCCATAGCTGCGTAATCATCATTGCCCTGCACTTCTTTAATTTTGAAACGGCGATAAGCACTTGGATTTGGGATTCCGTCTTCAAGTACCACCATTGATCCAACATAATCTGTTCCTTGTAAATGGCTCATGTCATAACATTCAATTCTTAGCGGTGCATTCGGCAAGTTAAGTGCCATCTGTAATTCATTTAATGCCTTAGATCGACTATTGTGATCGTTGGCGCGTTTCATGCGATGTCGTAAAAATTCTTCTTCAGCATTTAGAGAAACTGTTTTCAATAATTTCTTTTTGCCGCCGCGTTCAGGAACATGAAATTGAACTTTTCCAGGCCTTTCAGATCCCAACCACTCACTCAAAAGTTCTACTTCTGCCGGCATTTCTTCTACAAGTATCCTTCGAGGTATTCCGTAAGTTAGGTCGTTTCGGTAATGAGAGGCAATTATCTCATTGAGTAGCTCTGCAGTGTTGAGCTCCTCTACTCGATCCATTATTGAACCTTTTCGCCCGACTACTTTTCCATGGCGCACATAGAAGACTTGCACTGCAACTTGTAACTCGTCTCCACTGAAAACAACTACATCAAATTGCTCTTCTTCTTTCCCAACTATTTGTTGTTTAGCAGCTACTTGGCGAACACTTTTTAATTGGTCTCGGAATCGCGCTGCCGTTTCGTATTCTAAATTTTTTGATGCAGTAAACATTTGTAAATCAAGGCGTTGTTCGATTTCTTTCGTATCTCCACCTACGACTCGCATAAGGTCATTCGTAACTGTTTCATATTCGCTTTTTGTTATCTCATTAATGCATGGTCCACAGCATTTCTCTATATGAAACAAAAGACATGGTTTTTCAATTCGTTGATGTTCCCGTAATTTCGAATCACTGCAGGTGCGTATTGGAAATGAGCGTATTAGTAAGTCAAGAGTGTCTCGAATGGCCCCGGCTTGTGCGTAAGGCCCAAAATATCGAGAACCTTTTCTTCGACGTTCACGAACTACTGCTGCTCGAGGCCATTCTTGATCTAAGGAGATAGCCAGGTACGGGTAACTTTTGTCATCTTTGAGGTCGATGTTGAATCGTGGTCTGTGTTGTTTAATCAGGTTAAATTCGAGAAGAAGCGACTCTAATTCATTACTGACTTGGATCCATTCCACTTGCTCTGCTTCTTCAAGCATCTGATTTGTGCGCGGCGATACATGAGGTTTTTTACCAAAGTAACTGTTGATTCTGTGACGAAGATTTTTAGCTTTCCCCACATATAAGACTTGACCATTTTTATCTAGAAATTGGTAAGAGCCGGGAGTTTCTGGGATTGATCCTGATTCGGGGCGTTCAAGCATTACTAGGACAGCATCTCTTGTAGAAACTTTCCGGGATAACTCTTAGACATTTTCGCTA